>JAZOMN010000144.1:0-2260 GCA_045654005.1 Clostridia bacterium | reverse complement strand
CTTTTGAAATTTATGAGAATTTAACTAAAGAAGCAAAAGAAAAATATGATGTAGATGCTGTTGCGTGGCCTGAAACTGTTATAAATTCTGAAATTTATCCTGAAAGTTATTGGTATAAAAAATTAAGTAATCTTTGCAGAGAGCAAGATGTTGAAATTTTTTCAGGCTGTTTTTACAGAGTTGACAATAATTATTATAACAGTATGGTTGCCTTTGACAGACACGGAAAAGAATATGAAGATGTTTATCATAAAAGGCATTTAATTCCGTTTGCAGAAAATGAATATAGTTTTAAAAGCGGACTAAAAGAGGGAAAAGATGCGACTGTTACTCACACAAACTCAGGTAAAATCGGAGGGCTTATATGTATAGATTCAGCGTATCCTTACCTTTCATATAAAACAGCTAAAAACGGATGCGATTATTTTCTTGTTATAACAAATGATTCATGGTTTACTAATTCTTTTGGTGTTGAAAACCATTTTGCCCACAGTATTTTCAGGGCAGTAGAAAACAATAAATATGTTTTAAGAGCAGGTAATACGGGTATATCAGGGGTTATAACACCAAAGGGCGAAATTAAGGGAAAAATACCGCCGTTAAAAAGAGGATATATTGTAATTAAAGGGGGAGAAGTTATAAGTGAAGAAAAATAAAGGAACTATAAGTAGATTCATCCCATACTACAAACCATATCTTTTTACATTTTTCTCAGATATGTTTTGTGCGCTTATATGTGGGCTTGTTGCTCTTATTAATCCTATTTTAATAAGAAAGATTATAAATGAGGGACTTAATTTAAACGGAATATCCTATGATATTATTTTTAAAACGGGAGCGATAATGCTCGTTTTTGTAATATTTGATACTCTGGCAAATTATTATGTAAGCGCAAACGGGCATGTTATGGGAACAAAGATGGAAACGGATATGCGAAGAGATTTGTTTAACCATCTGCAAAAACTTCCGTATTCTTATTACGATAATACAAAAATAGGCCAACTTATGAGCAGAATAACCAGCGACCTTTTTGATGTTACGGAATTTGCACACCATTGCCCTGAAGAACTTTTTATGTCAAGTTTGAAAATTATAGGTGCATTTATTGTTCTTATAGGAATAAATGTTAAATTAACTTTGATAATATTTGCCTGCATTCCTTTTATGTTCGTATTTTCAATAATTATGAACAGGAAAATGAAGACTATGTTCAAAGCACAAAGAAAGCAGATAGGTGAGATAAATTCTCAGGTTGAGGACAGTCTTCTTGGAATAAGAATAGTAAAATCTTTTACAAACGAATATGTAGAAGAAGAAAAATTTGAAGACGGAAATAATAAGTTTTTAAAAATTAAGAGAAAATCATATCACTATATGGGCCTTTTCCATAGTGGTATTAAATTCTTTGACGGATTTATGTATCTTACCGTTGTGTTTTCAGGAGCATTTTTCTTAAAAGGCGGTGCAATAAACGCGGCTGACCTTGTAGCGTATCTTCTTTATATTCAGACTTTACTGACTGCTATTAGAAAATTAGTGGAATTTACTGAACAGTTCCAGAGAGGTCTTACCGGATTTGAAAGATTTTTAGAAATTATGGATACACCGTCAGATATTAAGGAAAAAGAGAATGCAATTACACTGTGTGATGTAACGGGAGATATAGAATTTAAAGATGTATCATTCAGATATTCTAAAAAAGCACATTCTGTTTTAAAAAATGTAAACCTTAATGTAAAAGCAGGGGAGAATATAGCGATTGTAGGGCATTCGGGAGGCGGAAAAACCACTCTTTTAAATCTTATACCCCGTTTTTACGATATAGAATCAGGCGAAATTTTAATTGACTCAGTAAATATAAAAGATGTAACATTAAAATCTTTAAGAGAAAATATAGGTGTAGTTCAACAGGATGTATATTTATTTTCAGGCTCGGTATATGATAATATAGCCTATGGGAAACCTGGAGCGACTAAAGAAGAAGTAATTGAAGCGGCTCGTCTTGCCAATGCCCATAATTTTATTATGGAACTTGCAAACGGATATGATACCTATGTGGGAGAACGCGGAGTTAAACTTTCAGGTGGTCAGAAACAAAGAATAAGTATCGCAAGAACATTCTTAAAAGACCCTAAAATTTTAATTTTAGATGAAGCAACAAGTTCCCTTGATAATGAAAGTGAATATATTGTTCAAAAATCGCTTCATGAACTTGCAAAAGGAAGAACAACTTTTACAATTGCTCACAGATTATCAACTA
>JAZOMN010000143.1:0-1636 GCA_045654005.1 Clostridia bacterium | reverse complement strand
TTGGAATATGCTTAGGTGAAGCGTTTAATGAAGCACTATCTGATAAAAAAGGAATATTAAGATATGGCTATATGATATTACCAATGGATGAGAGCCTTATTCTTTCTGCAGTTGACTTATCAGGAAGAGCATATTTAGGATATGGACTTTCAATTCCGTCATTAAGAATAGGAACCTTTGATACAGAACTTGTTGAAGAATTTTTCTTTGGATTTACAAGATGTGCAAAATGTACATTGCATATTTCACAACTTGACGGAAAAAATTCTCACCATATTATTGAAGGAGCATTTAAATCAGTTGCAAGAAGTTTAAGAAAAGCAGTTTGTTTAAGCAAAAAATATCGTGACGAAATTCCTTCAACGAAAGGAGTTCTATAATGATTGTTATAATTGACTATGGTGTAGGAAATCTTTTTTCGCTAAAAAGTTCTCTTGATTCTATCGGGGCGGAAACTATAATTTCAGGCGACATCGATGTTATAAAAAAAGCATCAAAAATTATTCTTCCTGGTGTTGGTGCATTTTGTGATGCAGTAAAAAAATTAAAGGATTCCGGACTTTTTGATGTAATAATCGAAGAAGCAAAGAATAAAAAACCGATTCTTGGCATTTGCCTTGGAATGCAAATGCTATTTGATAAAAGTTTTGAAAACGGGGAATATGACGGTCTTGGTCTTATTAAAGGCGAAGTAAGACCAATAAAAGAAATAATCCCGAAAGATTATAAAATTCCTCAGATAGGATGGAATTATTTAAAATTTAACGGTGAAAAACATCCTCTTTTTAAATACATGAAAGAAGGAGATTATGTATATTTTGTGCATTCGTATTATGGTGCTTTTTGTGACTCAGTGACAGCATATACAGAATACGGTGCAAAGATTACTGCGGCTGTTGCTAAAGATAACGTTATGGGCTGTCAGTTTCATCCTGAAAAAAGCGGAGATGTAGGTCTTAATATACTAAAGGCGTTTTGTGAATGGGAGGCATAGAAAAGTGAACATTTTTCCAGCAATAGATTTATATGATAAAAAAGCAGTCCGCTTATATAAAGGCGATTATAATAATATGACAGTTTACAGCGACAACCCCTTATCTATCGCAAAAGATTTTGAAAAAGAGGGCGCAAAATTTATTCATATTGTTGATTTAGAAGGCGCAAAAGACGGAAATACTCCAAATATCGATATTATTACCGATATAGTTAAAAATACAAATTTATTTGTTGAGGTAGGCGGCGGGATAAGAAGTTTAGAGGTTATTGAAAAATATATATCTTCGGGTGTAGATAGAGTGATACTTGGAACATCTGCGGTAACTGATGAAGAATTACTAAAGAACGCAGTTTTAAAATATAAAGATAAAATTGCTGTCGGTATAGACATTAAAGATGGTTTTGTTGCAATAAAAGGCTGGACTGAAAAATCTCAATATACATTAGATGTGTTTATAGAAAAAATGATTAGTTTAGGTGTAATTACTTTTATTTGCACCGATATTTCTAAAGATGGTGCTATGCAAGGGACTAATTTAGAATTATACAAAGATTTATCCTTAAAATATAATGCAAATATAATTGCTTCTGGGGGAGTAACATCAATTGACGATATAAAAAAACACTCTAAACTTGATAT
>JAZOMN010000142.1:0-2057 GCA_045654005.1 Clostridia bacterium | reverse complement strand
AGGGTCAAGCCATAATGCGCCTTTTTGAGTTTTACCCATTTTTTTACCTTCACTTGTTGTAAGAAGGGTAAATGTCATACCATAAGCCTCTTTGGCATCGCATCTTCTTATAAGTTCGATACCGCCGATAATATTTGACCACTGGTCATCTCCGCCAAGTTCTAATTTACATCCGTAATCTCTGTTAAGTTTTAAAAAGTCGTAACTTTGCATTAACATATAGTTAAATTCGATAAAGGAAAGACCTTTTTCAAGTCTTGTTTTAAAGCATTCAGCGGTAAGCATTCTGTTAACTGAGAAATGAACACCGATATCTCTTAAAAATTCAACATAGTTTAAATCTAAAAGCCAATCAGCGTTATTTACCATAAGCGCTTTACCATCAGAAAAGTCAACTAATTTTGATAACTGACTTTTAAAACAATCTGCATTATGTGCAATTGTTTCTTTAGTCATCATCTGACGCATATCAGTTCTTCCTGACGGGTCACCAACCATAGCAGTTCCACCACCGATTATAGCGATAGGTCTGTGCCCGGCTCTTTGCATGTGAGCCATAACAACCATTTGTAAGAAATGACCGATATGAAGTGAATCTGCAGTAGGGTCAAATCCTATATAAAAAGTAACTTTCTCATTATTTAAAAGTTCTTCTATTTCTTTTTCGTGGGTCATTTGTGCTATAAGACCTCTTGCTTTTAATTCTTCTAATAACTTCATAATAATCTCCTGTTTTTATTATTAGTGGATGTTAAAAAACTCCAGACCGCAAAAAGTGGGATATATCAATATGTAAGCACCTAAAAATTTTACTTTTCGGTACTAAGGTAAAGATTTTTTCAAAAAATCTTTGGAATTTATACTTTTTGCTATGAACGAATTTATCCACTCGACGTACTTAGTACGCCTTCGGGTGACCCAAAATCAAAGATTTTGGCTAAATTCGTCCATTCTGAAGCTTTTTCCCTATCCCCTTGAAGGCGGTGTTTAAAAATTTAATTTTTTAAACACCGCCTTTTTATTCATATACTATATTAGTCGTTTTTTGACATACTGTCTATAAATGATGGAATATCCAAAATATCTTTGTCAAATATATCTATCTGTTCTTTATCTGTATCTTCTGAAAGTTTTACAGGGGCAACAGGTTCTAAAACCGGCAATTCTTCTTCTATTATAGGTTCTTTTTCAGTTTGTTCCTGTTGAATTTTCCTCATTGGTCTTATAACTTCTCCGCCTTCTACTGAATCGAAGCCTGTTGCAACAACAGTAACTTTAATATCGTCTCCCATTGATTCGTCAGTAACAGTACCGAATATGTAATTATCTGCATCAGTTGAGATTTTTTCCTGAATAATTGTATTGATTGTGCTGACATCGAATAAGTTAAGGTTAGAACTACCTGTGATATTAACTAAAACGCCTTTAGCACCTTCAATTGATGTTTCAAGAAGTGGACTTTCGATAGCGGCTTTTGCAGCTTCTTCTGCTCTGTTATCACCTGAACCGTAACCGATACCCATATGAGCAAAACCGTTATTTTTCATAACTGTTTTAACATCGGCAAAGTCACAGTTGATTAAACCACCGATAACAATAACATCGGATATACCCTGAACGCCTTGTCTTAAAACATCGTCAGCCATTTTAAATGAGTCTAAAAGTGAAGTTGTTTTATCCACCATCTGAAGAAGTTTATCGTTAGGGATAACCATCAGAGCATCAACGCTATCTTTAAGAGACATAGTACCTTTATATGCAACATCTGCTCTTTTTTTACCTTCAAAACTGAAAGGTCTTGTAACAACACCTACAGTTAAGATACCTAAATCTTTAGCGATACTTGCAACAACAGGAGCAGCACCTGTACCTGTTCCTCCGCCCATACCGCCTGTTATAAATACCATATCAGCGCCTTTTAAAATCTGAGCGATTTCATCGCTTGACTCTTCGGCTGCTTTTTTACCGATTTCAGGGTTAGCGCCTGCGCCTAAACCTCTGGTAACTTTTTCCCCGATTTGTATTTTATGAGTGGCCAAAGATGTAGCCAAAGCCTG
>JAZOMN010000141.1:0-1349 GCA_045654005.1 Clostridia bacterium | reverse complement strand
TCTTATTTCTCTTTCGACAAATTTAACAGCATCATCAACTATATATCTAATTTTCCTGTCTTCAAAATTGTTTGCACAAACATTATCCTTACACCAGTTCATTATACCTTTGGAAGCATCTACATGGCACACAGATGCTCCTTTTGATAATGCGGCTATAGTTGCCCCGCCTGTATATCCAAAAAGATTCAATACTTTTATTTCTCTGTCTGCGTTCATTATTTTATCCATTATAAAATCCCAGTTCGCTGCCTGTTCAGGAAATAAGCCGGTATGTTTAAAACCGGTTGGTTTTACAATGAATTTAAGGTCTTTATAAGAAATAGTCCAATTATCAGGCAATTTTCTTACATTCATATCCCAATTGCCTCCGCCTTTATTACTTCTTATATACCTTCCGTGAGCGTTTTTCCATTCTTTTTCATTATTTTTAGTTTTCCATATAACTTGAGGGTCAGGGCGGACAAATATATAATCTCCCCATTTTTCAAGTTTTTCGCCGTCACACGTATCAAGAATTTTATAATCTTCCCAATTATTTGCTAACCACATATTTATAACCTCATAAAAATATAAATAACCTATAATAATCCTTCATAACATTATAACATAAAAAAGCCTTAATTAAAAGGCTTTTTTTAAAATTTATTATACTTTTTTTATAAGTTCAAAATTTACTTCCATAAGTTGAGGGTTAGCATCTTTTACTCTTATAAGAACATTGTCGCCAATTGTATATTTTCTTTTGTATCTTTCCCCTGTTGCAACATAATTTTTTTCATCGTAAATATAATAATCATCTCTTAAATCTTCGTATCTTACAAGTCCCTCAACAGTGTTTTCAAGTTCGACAAATATACCGAAATTAGTAACCGATGATATAACGCCGTTAAATTCTTCTCCGATTTTACCCATCATATAAATTGCTTTTTTAATATCTTCGGTTTCTCTCTCAGCGTTCACGGCAACCCTTTCTCTTTCGGATGTATGAAGCGATGCTTTGTCTATATAAGAAATATATTTTTGGGTAAGTTCCTCGTCAAACTGATTATCCAATATAAGTTTAAGAATTCTGTGAACTATTAAATCAGGATATCTTCTTATTGGAGATGTAAAATGGCAGTAAAACTTACTCGATAACCCGAAATGACCTTTATTTTCTATCGAATATCTTGCTTTCATTAACGAACGGAGCATAATTGTCTGAATAATCTTTTCGTTTTTATCTCCTTTGATTTTTTCTAAAAGTTCAAGTAATGTTTTAGGGTGAATGCCATCATTCCCGCCTTTTAGTGTATAGCCCATATTTTTTATAAAAATTTTAAATTTATCCATTTTTTCAGGGTCAG
>JAZOMN010000140.1:0-2625 GCA_045654005.1 Clostridia bacterium | reverse complement strand
TACGCTCGATGTTCAGCGTGATATTTCGGTCAATGCAGTTAATACTGCAATGAAAAACGAGCAGGTAATTTTCATTGTTGCTCAAAAAGATGCAGATATAGATGACCCGAAGTTTGACGATTTGTATAAAGTCGGCGTTGTAGCCATAATAAAGCAAATTTTAAAATTGCCTGATAATAATCTGAGAGTATTGGTTAAAGGCATAAGAACAGCATCGCTTGATACAATACTTTCTTTTAAACCGTATATCCTAGGCAGTATAACACCTGTTGAAATTAAAAAAATCAAAAGAATAACTAAAAAAACCGAAGCAGTTATGAGAAATATAGTTTCTCTTTTTGACGAATATGTGGCTTATACAAAACATATAAGTCCTGATGTTTTTAATCTTATTTCTTCCTCTATGGAAGATACTGAAAAGTTTTCGGATATTGTATCTGCTAATCTTGATATATCTTTAGAAAAAAGGCAGATGTTGATTGAAAATGTTTCAGTTGCTAAACGATTAGAATCTCTTATGTCGATTCTTGCGTCTGAAATTGAACTTTTGAAATTAAAAAATTCTATTGCCGTAAGAGTTAAAGATAATATAGATAAAAATCAAAAAGAGTATTATTTAAGAGAACAACTGCGTGTTATTCAGAATGAACTGACAGGCAGTGAAGATAATGACGATGAAATAAATCAGTATCTTTTAAAACTTTCTAAAATATCAGTTTCAAAAGAAACGGAAGAAAAAATAAGAAACGAAATCAAACGTTTGCAACTAATGCCTGATAATTCTCACGAAGCGACTGTTGTCAGAACATATCTTGATACTGTTTTTGAATTGCCGTGGGATAAAGAAACAAAAGAAAAAACAAATCTTGAAAAATGCAAGAAGCAACTTGATAAAGAGCATTACGGTTTAGTAAAAGTAAAAGAAAGAATTTTAGAATATATAGCCGTAAGAGAACATGCACCCGAAAAAAACGGTATGATTTTGTGCCTTATCGGGCCTCCGGGGGTTGGTAAAACATCTGTTGTGTCATCGGTAGCAGAAGCTACAGGCAGAAAGTTTGCCAGACTTTCTTTAGGCGGAGTTCGTGACGAAGCAGATATAAGAGGCCACAGGAAAACATATATAGGCTCTATGCCCGGGAGAATAATAAATGCAGTTAAAAATGCAGGTTCTAAAAACCCTATTATTCTTCTTGATGAAATAGATAAAATGGCGCAGGATTTCAGAGGCGACCCTGCATCTGCTCTTTTAGAGGTTCTTGACAAAGAGCAAAATCACAATTTCAGAGACCACTATCTTGAAATTCCGTTTGATTTAAGCAAAGTAATGTTTATTACAACAGCAAACTCTGCTTCTTCTATTCCACCTGCTTTGTATGACAGGCTGGAAATTATTGAACTTTCAAGTTACACATATCTTGAAAAATTTAATATAGCAAAGAAGCACTTGCTTCCTAAACAGTTAAAAGAACATAATGTTACAAGTAAAACTGTTAATATTTCTGATAGTGCAATAAAGGAAATTATAGATTTTTATACAATTGAAGCAGGAGTAAGAAACTTAGAAAGAGAAATATCAAAACTTATAAGAAAAGCAATTTTCGAGATTAAAATTTCAAATCTTTCTTCTGTAAAAATCACGGATAAAGATGTTTTCAAATATTTAGGAGTAAGAAAATATATTGACCAAAATGAAACAAAAGAAAGCGAACCGGGAGTTGTAAACGGGCTTGCTTATACAAGTTATGGTGGAACTCTTTTAAATATTGAAGCAAATATCTTAGACGGTAAAGGAAATATTGAACTTACAGGTCAACTCGGGGATGTTATGAAAGAGTCTGCTAAAGCCGCAATTTGCTATATAAGGTCAAAAGCAGATAAACTTGGAATAGAAAAAGAGTTTTATGATAAAAAAGATATTCATATTCATGTTCCCGAAGGTGCAACACCGAAGGACGGTCCGTCTGCCGGAATAACAATGGCTACTGCTGTTGTATCTGCTCTTACAAATAAAAAAGTAAGAAATGATATTGCAATGACGGGAGAAATTACTATAAGAGGAAGAGTTCTTGCTATTGGCGGACTTAAAGAGAAAGCACTTGCTGCCCACAGGAATAAAATTTATAACATTATAATTCCTTTTGATAATTTAAAAGATACGCAGGATATTCCAAAAGAAATTATTGATGACTTTAATTTTATCCCTGTAAAAAGTATGGATGAAGTCCTTACAAATGCTTTGGTATAGGAGGGGCTTGATATGATAATAAAAAATTCAGAATTTGTTACCTCTGCGGTTAAAAGTTCGGGTTATCCCTCGTCAACACTTCCTGAAATTGCTTTTGCGGGAAGGTCGAATGTGGGAAAATCTTCGTTCGTTAATAAATTCTTAATGAGGAAAAATATAGCAAAGGTCAGCAAAAATCAAGGTAAAACAAGGCTTATCAACTTTTTTAAAGTAAATAATGAGTTTATGCTTGTTGACTTGCCGGGATATGGTTTTGCAAATGTTTCGAAAGCCGAACAGATATCCTGGGGAAAAATGATTGAAACCTATCTTAACAAAAGAGAAAATTTAAAATCAGTTTTTCTGCTTTTAGATGTTCGTCATGAGCCTACAAATGA
>JAZOMN010000139.1:0-2479 GCA_045654005.1 Clostridia bacterium | reverse complement strand
GAAAAACTTACTAAAGACGCAGAATATGTTCTTCAGCTTTTAAAATTTCCTTACAGAGTTGTTTATATAGTTACAGGCGATTTAGGATTTACAGCGGCTAAAAAATACGATATAGAAGTATATATGCCTTCATACGAAAAGTATGTTGAAATATCTTCATGTTCAAACTTTGAAGATTTCCAGGCAAGAAGAGCAAATATTAAATTTAAAGATGAACTTAATAAAAAAGCAAGATACTGCCACACATTAAATGGGTCAGGAGTAGCAGTAGGAAGAACTGTTGCGGCAATTTTGGAAAATTATCAAAACGAAGACGGCTCGGTTACAATTCCTGAAGTTTTAGTTCCTTATATGGGCGGAATAACAAAAATTACTCTTTAAAATTATATAATTATAATATACTAAAGATAATATTTAATAATACTAAACTCTATAAAAAAAGGCTTAATAATAACCTTTTTAAAAAGATATACAGTTTCGTTAAAAATAATATTATGTAAACCTTAAATTTGTCGTAAAACCTTGATATATAAGGGTTTAAACTTTTCAACTGTTTTTTTATGAGTTTTGAACATTTTTTGTTGAAAACTCATAAAAATGCACTAAAATCAACAGTTTAAATTATTTTAAAAACTGATTTACATAATACCGAAAATATTAAATTATTTTGTAAAAAAATGGAAGGTAAATAATAATTATTATTGATAAATTACATAAACGCTAATATAAAAACATTTAACTTTTAAACACATTTTTTAAAAGTTTTAAACAATTTCTGTTGAAAAGTACGAAAAATCCTATAAAATAAAGGTTTAACAATGTTTAAAAATATCACGAAAGGAAATATAAATAAAAATGAATAATATTATAGACTTTTGGGATAATCTTTTAGATATGATAGAAGAGGAAGGAAAACAAATATCTCCTCTTGGTTTTAATACATGGGTAAGAACTATAAAACCTTATGGAATAATAAATAAAAAACTTATTTTATCAGTTCCTATGGATGTAAATAAAGAAATGATAGAAAAAAGATATCTTACTTTGATTAAATCAGCATCAACTATACTGAATCCTGATATAGAAGATGTAATAGTTGAAATAAGTGATAATCTGAAAGATTACAATGAAGAAATAAATGAAGAACCTGTCCAGATAGACGATTCTTTTTACAGAAAATCAAACTTACTTAAAAAATTCACATTTGAAAATTTTGTTATAGGTGAAAATAACCGATTTGCGTGTGCTGCTGCTCAATCAGTTGCAAAAGATCCGGGAAAAGCATACAATCCTTTATTCTTATACGGCGATGTTGGTCTTGGGAAGACACATCTTATGCAGGCAGTAGGTAATGAAATATTAAAAAGAGATAGTAATTTTAAAATTTTATATATATCTTCTGAACAATTTGTTAATGATATGGTTGACAGTATCAGGGATAACACAATAAATGAATTTCGCGATAAATACAGAACTTTAGATGTTCTTATGATTGACGATATTCAGTTTATCGGCGGAAAAGAAAGATGTCAGGAAGAATTTTTCCATACATTTAACCATTTAACACAATATGAAAAGCAAATTATAATAACATCAGACAGACCTCCTAAAGATATTTCAAAACTTGATGACAGACTTCGTTCAAGATTTGAAGGGGGACTTACCTGGGATATTAAAAAACCTGACTATGAAACAAGAATTGCAATTTTAAAGAAAAAAGTTCAGAATGAGAATTTAAATATTGAAGACGAATACATAGAACTTATTGCAAAGAAAGTAAAAGATAACATAAGAGAAATTGAGGGTGTTCTAAATAAGATTATTGCTTATTCAACTCTGTCAAATGAAGAAATAACAAAAGAACTTTTAAATAAGATAATAAGTGATATTGAAGATTCAAAACCCAACAAGGTTTTAAACATTGATACAATAATTTATGAAGTATGTAAATTTTACGATGTTGACCCTAAAATTATCCAGGCAAATTCGAGAAAAGCAGAGGTAATTTTAATAAGACAGGTTGCAATGTATGTTATAAAAAATGTGCTTGATATTTCCCTTTCAAAAATAGGAAGTAAATTCGGTGGAAAAAATCATTCAACAGTTTTAAATTCTATTAACAAAATAGAAGAAAAATTAAACTCTGACGAAAAATTTAAAGGAGAAATAGAAGAAATCATTACTAATTTAAAAAACCTCTTTTAAACTTAAAAATTTCGCCTTAAAATTATAAAATATTCTTTATTTTTAATGAAAAATATGGTATAATAATTTTAAGCAAGGCTTAAAATTAACGATATAAATTCCTTGCGGAATTTGCGATATGTACTATGTACGCGATATATCTTCGATGCGATATGTCCCTTCGGGACGAGATTGAGGAATTTATGTCATATCGCAACGGAATTAAATGGAGGTATATCGCATTTAAACGAAGTGAAAATATATCGCACGAGCGTGAGCGAGTATATCGCTAACA
>JAZOMN010000138.1:0-8817 GCA_045654005.1 Clostridia bacterium | reverse complement strand
CATATATTTTAATATTAGCATCATTATCTATCGAAGATAGAGAAATCTCATTATCACCAAAGAGTACTGAGCATGGAACATCAGCCTCAACAAGTTTTAATCCACCATAAGTTAAATATGTACCGTCAACCATCATATAGGAGTCATCGCGTTCAATTACTGCATCTGCATCTGTTACATAATGGTCAATTATCATTGTTTCTGAATCATCGTTTTTAATATAAGCAATTGTTCCGTCTTCAAAGGAAAGTTTTACAACATTTCCGATTTGTTCACTCTTAATGTATTTCTGACCGTTTTCCTTTTTATTGACATCTAAAGTTGTGATAATTTTAGTTGCTTCTGTTTCCTCAGTTGCAAAATACACTCTTTTATCAGGTGCATCTTTAGGATCGCAGTAAAATCTTTCACTTGAACCTGTTGGAGCAGGGATTTTATTTAAATCAGGACCTGCAAAATAGTTTATATAGTTTGGATCAAGATTATTTGGATAATGAAACTTAACATCTAAGTTTACGTCGCCTTTTGAAACTTGCGCACCTGAATAGTCCTCATAAACCGATATATCTCCATAAGCATTAAGCCACCATTCCCATGATTTTTTAGCGGGAGCGGCAAGGTCATCTATAACGATATACGTTTCAGGTTTGATATAAATAATTCTTCTATCAAACTTATTAAGCGTTGCTCCATACGCATTTTTTGCGTTTCCTCCTGCCAAAGACATATCAGTGCCGATTAAAAATTCAGAAATATATCCATTATGAGCCATACTGTTTCTTGGTTGACCTACGCCACCGTCAAAAGTTATGGAATTATGCGCAAAGGTCTGTTTATTATAAGATTTATCAAAAGTTGAATGATAAGAATCATAATAATCCGAATCTATTGCCAGATATTCACCATAAGCCTGAATTACAAAAGAATTCTGATGAGGATGTGAATGGTTTTGAGAACCAAAAGGACTTGAAATAAATATCATACCCACTCTGTCTTCTACATTTGCAAGTTGATTATACATCGCAACCCATCCTGAATCTTTAAAAAGCTTTGATGTTGGAAGCATAACAGGCGGTTTTTCTTCGATATCCTCAAAATCATTTCTTAAGAATGATGATAATAGTGAAACATCGTATGTATTACCGATAATACCACCGTTAATGCTCTTTAAAAACCATTTATTAACCGATTTCATAACAGGATTTTCAGAAATATAGAGTTGCCCATTAAGAACACTTTTAACAAGTGAAACATCCTCTATTGGTTTACCATAAGAGTCACCAATGGAATTGTACCACCCCTTAGGACTTGCGTATAAAAGGTAATAGTCTATATTTCTATAATACGGTGCGCTTAAAACATCAATAAATCCCATCTGACGAAGTCCGAAGAATGTTTCTTCTAAGTTTGTACCCATATATAAAGGTCCTGCAGCACTTGTTCCGTCTTCAACACCGTTGTAACCATGTTTAGCCAGCATTATAGGAAGGTGAAATTCAACCAAATCCTTTATCTTAACAACATTATCTTCTCCTATTTTTACACCTTTAAGAAGCTTCTTATTTTCAGGAAGCGGCTTACTATCAACTGTAAAATTACTCAAATCCGGAAGTTTTATTCCTTTTGAATCTTTGTAAATTATAAGGGCGGTTAATAAAACCCCGTTAAGCCTCCATTCATGACTACCTTTTTGATTTTTATAAATGGTAGCGGAATAAGTATTAGTATCTACGCCACCTGCAAAGTATAATATTGGTCTAGAGATACATCTTTCTATATATTTTACTGTATCAGCTCTCTCCTGTGAAGAAAGCTCATTATATACCCAGTCAAAAGCTATTGCAACTCTTTCAACCATTTCAGCATCATAAACATCAGTATTGGCATCCCATTGGTATGATTTTGCCGGATCCCAGTCTTTTATATGTGCAAGAGATTCTTTAACAGCATCAAGATATTTTTTCTCTCCTGTCATCTTATATGCCATAGCCGATAAGTAAATTCTGTATGACATATTCATCCAGCATGCTACATCACTGTATTTTGTAGCTGACATATTTACAACCATATCAGGAAGACCTTTCGCAATATAAAGTTCTGCCTGATTTACTACAATATCTTTAATAGGTAAATTTTTATATCTGTCCCAATCCATTTTATAATATGGGTGAGCGTCAGGAAGATTTTTTAATAATTCATCAACAGATGGTACAGGAAAATCTATTGCATCTGTATCAATCTTAAATCTTCTTACCTCTGTCCATTCAGATGTTTTGCCGTCATCTGTTATATATTTTACTCTCCAGTAATAGGTTTTATTTTTGTCAAACGTATGAGGAAACATATATGCACAAACCCTTGTTTCCACGGAATATAAAGGCGTTGTCAATGACGGATCATCAAATATTTCAAGAACGTAGTATTTGACCTTATCAACATAACGCCATACAAATCCCGGAGGATTTTGTTCTGTAATATAATTATCAGCCGGATAAACATTTGCATCTCTTGATTGTAAAGCCGGCCATGGAACAAGATTAGTTTCTGCCGCCATAACTGGGACAAATGAGAGAATCATACTTAATGCTATAACTAAGTTTAATATTCTTTTCATAATGTCAACCTCCTTATTTTATTATTTCAACAGTATTAGTAGCTTGATTGTAATTTACTGTCATATTCATTAACTTTCCAAACTCATTAAGAGGAATAAAGGTATTTTTTCCGATATTTACAGGAAGAGCAACTTTATTTCCGTTAACAGTAGCTTCGCTGGTTCCTATTTTCATTCTTATTTCATTTGAATCATCTTTTAATATAATTTCATCATCTGCAGTTATCGTATAAACAAGTCCATTAAGTTTAGCAAAGTCTCTTGCTTTAATCATAATAAGGTCATCCATGATATAAGGCCTGTTAACAAAGTTAAAGTATTCACCGTTAAGAGTTAAGTTAATTACTCCCTGCAAAGGCCTTGCAACAGGCGCAAGTGATGTTGCAAATGGTAATTTCGGATAAACTTCCTTTTTTAGTTCTAAAGAAGGAGAATCTGCTTCAATTTTCATATAATCAAATTCAATTTCGCCCACAGATTTAGTGTATGTACGAAATGTAAGTTCATTAATTTTGTCCATTGTATAATCCGTGCTCCACGCTATACCTTCGGCTAAGAACTCTCCTGCTTTAATATTTGATCTTATTGTATCTTTTATTTGTACACTCTCTTTTTTCATTGTATCTCCCTGAAGATATATCGCTACAGTTTTACTTTCTAATTCAACGCGAAGTTTAAGAGTGTACCAGACACCGCATTCCAAACTTGATTTGCTCATAAAGTTATTTCGTGTGGTAGTCGGTGTTCTGTTAACTATGCAAAACTCATCTGCCAAATACCACACATAAAAAGCATTTGTATTTGGTGTTCCCCCATAAAATATAAACTGAGGAACCTCACCCGGCTCTGTCTCATTTAATCTGAATCTTGAAACAAAAGTAAATGAATTTTTAACCTGAGGAACCTTAATGGTAAAGTCGCCGTATGACGGAGCATCTTTATCAGTTATCTTAAATACATTTTTTTCTTTGTAATCAGGAGTTTCAGCCGATGAAACATTCAAAGTAACACCTGTTCTTTCAACAATATTAAAATTTTTAGGTTGCTTACCTTCCTGATACGTGGAAAAATCATCATACCATACATCATATTCGCTTCTGTAATCAATCTTTTTTTCAATAAATTCAGGTCTTTTTGTTGCAAAAGCAAAAGCACTTATAACTGAAATATTTACGAAAATAACTACTGCTAAAAATATTTTTACAAATGCATTAATATTTTTCATACTGCCTCCACCTCCCTATTTTATTAAGAAAACATCTTTGTATATGTAGTATGCTGTTGAATAGAAATGAATTAAAATTTTCGAAGCCTCTTTACCCATTGTATTGTAAGAATTCAAAAGATTCATATCCCCGGAATTTACTCTCATGTACTGTCTTTTCGAGGAATCATAAACAGTCATAGGCAATTTAGGTAACGGTAAAACTCTGTATTTACCCGTATTATATAATTCTTCAAGTTTAGCTATATCTTCTTCATCATTTTTTCCATCGCAAATATCTTTATCAAATTCTACAAAAATAATCCCGTCATCACATATATCATATACATAAGCATTTTTTAAATAGTGGCCGTTTTTTCCTTCATTTGCAGATATAATTTCCTTTTTTGTTATATCATATCTTAACTGAAAAGCATTAAGTTCATTTGTTGCTGAACTAACAGTGTAATAGATTATGTCTCCTTCTTTAAGATCCTTAATCGCTTTAGTATTTGATGTATCCATTATACCTTCTTTGGAAAGTACACTGATCTCTGAATTATTATTGAAAAGGTATAATTTCTTTCTTGATTCACCGTCAGCATTAACAGTATCAGTAATTTTAATTACCGTTGAGAATAATAATCCTGATGTATCCATACTGATATCATAATTATTGTCTTCCTTCATAAAGACTTTGCATTCAATACTGTCTGCTCTATCGTAATATGCTTTTATTTTCATTCTAGATGCTGATGATATATACTTTTTGTCTTTGATTGAGAATATATTTTCATCATATAAACCTATTGACGGATGGATAAATACTTTCGTATCCGAGGATACAACAACCTTACCGTCTAATGTTGAAAACGTGCTGGAATAATAGCCCTGTTGTTTACCTGTTGGATCAACATCAAATATTTTAACTATATAAACCTCATTATCTCCGTCACTTGTAGTGCGTCTTGTCAGTTCCGATGCAGGAGTATGTGATTTATTATAATAATGTAATACTGTATCAATATAGTTAACATCCCCGTCATAGTTAACTGAATATTTTACCATCTGAGTAATCATATCATTGTCAGTATCACTTGTTGCAACATCATATCGATTTTCCTTACCGGCTTCCTTAAGATGTGCCTCAATTGTAGTCATATCCTTATAAAGGTCATATCTTGTTCCGTCTATTTTAACTTTAGGTGCAAGTTTATATGTAAGTAAGCTTCCATTTTCAGTCATAAACTTAACAAAAAATTCTTCCTCATACGAATCGGATATCTTATACTTTATAAGCATACCCCATTTTAAGGACTCCTCGCCAATGTATTTAAAATAAACACCTTTACCTTTAACATTCAGAGTAAGATTTATTTCTCTTCCGATTACAGCTTCTTTATTACTAAACAAAGTGTCGGTAATTTCATACCTTTCACCACTTATTGTATAATAGTGCTTTCCATCTTCCTCTAATTTGAATTCAACAACCCCTGATACAACTTTATCAGACACATATCCTTTGTGATATTGCTGAGATGCATCATCTTTGGATTTATAAACAATTATACTATCATACGGTTTAAGTTTTCTGAAACTGATTTCTTCTCCGTTACTATTATAAAGCAACGTATAAGGCTCATCTATTGATGTATCAAGAACAAGCTTTTTGTATGGATCAAAATAATCGCAAACAGTTCCGTTATCATAGTCAATCTTGCCTACAATATATTCTAAGTAAGCATCAACAAAGATAACATCAGGAGTTTTATCGCCATCATTGTCAAGAAGTTTTACTGTTCCGTCAAGAGTTTTTCCATCTTCGTCTTTAAAGATTTCCATATTAAAGTCATACGTAGTAGAAGTGCCATTATAAAGTATCACAGAGTATGAAGCATAAGGATATTTTTTTGTCTTCCCTTCATCTGTCTCTTTGTATATTGCATAATTTTTAATATCACTGATATCAGAAATATCAATTATTTCCACATTGTTTCTACCCTGTTTTTCACAAATATATATTAAAGAATCCTGCCCGTTTATTTCTTTATAATATGCCTCAACATTATATCCTAAATAATCATTTGCGTTAGTTTCTGCTCTTCTTAAGATTTTTCCGTCGATGGATACTTTATAAGGAGGGATATCCTTACCACCTCTTAAGCTTGTGATATCAATACCATCTACAATTCCTTCAAGTATCGTTATGCCGAAATTATCATAAAGTACAGTTTCTCCTTTTATTGATTCGTATCCTAAACCGTCATTACTGTATGAATTAGCTTTAAATGTTTCTGCTTTTAAAGTATTATATAAAAGGATAACAGCTGCACCCTTTGTTAAGTTCCCGTCGCCATAGTTTGCTAAATTTTTTGTAATATTATTATCTTTGGCAAATTTTAAATATCCTGTCGGATATCCACCATAATAATTTACCATAACATTATGACCGGTAAGATTTATGGCGCATACAATACCCTCGGTAAGAGTAATGTTTTCTTTTGGCTTAAATGTACCATCGCTGTATCCGTTTATAAGCTTTCTGTCTTTTGCAAGTTTAATATATTTTATGTACTCATTACTTTCCTCAATATCTGTAAAAGGAAGAGGGTTATTATCAGGCATATGAGGATCTATACCTGTTGCTTTTGCAATGAGTGTAACAAATTCTTCTCTTGTAATATTATCTTCATAACTTCCGTAAGTTTCATCTATTATTCCAACAGCTTTAAGCAAGCCTGCCATATCGTCTAAATTATAAGGATATTCATACTCGCCAGCAAATACAGGAATATATGAAATTATAAAAGTCAGCATAAGAAGAAGTGAAATTATTTTTTTCATAATAAATCTCCTTTTATTCAGTGCATTATTGACCTTTGTCAAATTATTTCATACTTAAGATATTATTTATAACAACTGCTGCTTCTGCTCTGGTCATAACACGCTTCGGTTCAAAATTTCCTTCGCCTGTGCCAGATATAATACCTTTTGATTTAAGATAATAAACTGCATCTTTTGCATAATCAGAAATATTTGAATCATCTGCAAACTTATCAGATTCTTCAGATTTTTCGCCTTTTAATATTCTGTATAAAATAACAGCCATATCCTCTCTTGTAACACCATTTCCGATACCAAATGTATCCTCGTTCATACCCTTTATAATACCTGCGTTAACCGCTTTTGATATATATGGTGCATACCATTTATCAGAAGAAACATCAGAAAAATTAACATTTGCATTATCGCCTGTATAAAGAGTATCTATCATTTTTATAAATTCTTCTCTTTTTACCTGGCTTTCAGGAGCGAAAGTAGTAGCCGATGTTCCGTTTATTACTCCTTCATTATAAAGATTTTCTATAGCTTCTTTAGCCCATTCATATGAAGCAATATCCGAAAAAGGAGTTTTGCTAGCTACAATATCAAGAGTTGGCATCTCAGTTTCAACCTGTCCTGTTATTTCGGCAGAAGCAGTAACTCTTCCGCCACCTCCGCCACCTCCGCCACCACCGGTGTTAACAGGTGGTGGTAATATAATTACGGTATTTTTTAGAATAATTGCATCTGTTACATTAACAATATTATCTTTTAAACCTGCAAGAGTATTATTTCCGCTTTTCTTAAGGAGTTCAATTGCATGTTCCGGTTTACCTTCATCGCCAAGAGAGTTATAATCGTTATATTCTTGTTCGCTCAAACCTATAATACCGTTAAATTTATCAATAAGTTCTATAACGGTATTTATATTTCCAACATTATTGACTGTTGGAATTATAATTTCTTTAGTAAAGCTTTCTGAAACCTCATCATCTGTTGTAAAGCTTTTGCCTGACATAATATTAAGCGAAAACTCTTTTTTTATTGTTCCAGGCAGTTTATTATAGAAATAAAGTGCATCTTCAGTTAATGAAAAATTTTCTGAAAATTGAGATACATCCTCAACAAGTCCTGAATTTAACATTTCAATATTTACAGCTTTTTCATAAAGATTATAAAAACCATCAAAGTCAATATTTACTTTGTCTTCTTTTTCTGCTAATTTTCCCATTATTACCTGAACATTTGCAGGAGTAAGCGCTTTAAGAAGGGAAAAATCAAGCCCTAATTCTTCGCCAACGTTACTTGTGTTGTTTGTAATAAATGAGAAATCGTTATTCTGATAAAGCTCTGTAATAAGAGACTTTCTGTCTTCAGTAGTTATATAATTAAATTCTTCAAAGGTTTCTATTCCCTCACCATTAAAGTTAATGGCATATTTTCCACTATTACCTTTAACTGAAATATCTGTAGAATAGTATCCGTCTTTATCTGTTTTAATCATTGTAATATACTGTATATTATCAAATATTTCTGTTTCATTCTTATCTTTAATATCATAGATAAAATCTTTTTTTTCATATTCTAACACAGAGACAAGAACATTTGCATCTTTTACCGGAAGCTTTCCGCTTATTGTAAGAACCTTAGAATTTAAATCTTTTGCTACTACATTAAATTCATCATTTTTCGTAAAATTGTTCTCCCTCTTTGGAAGAATAAACGCATCTGCTAAAGGAACTATATTTTCAGTATCTATTACAAAAACCTCTAATGACGGATTATTTTCTTTTTCAGGAATCTGCATGGATGTTACATATTCCAAATCCCCTGCATAAATTGGCTTAATATCCGCTTTTAAATCTGTAAGAACTCCATCTTCGGTTACCGATGAAATAAGCCCGACATATTTTATATTTATATTCTTATTTTTTACATTGGCAATTGATTTTACTTCATTGCCATAAGGAAGTTCTTTAACATCATCAGTGCCATCGGTTATACGAAGCCTTTCAAGCACTACTTTACCGTCTTCTGAAATTCCCATTTCATCCATGGTTTTGTAATTAAATGTATATTTAAGAGTTGTTATTTTATCTTCCGCAGTAACAGTTAAAACAGTTGATTCTCCTACCGCTGTTGCTTTTTTAACATCTATTGAAGCATACTTATTATT
>JAZOMN010000137.1:0-7277 GCA_045654005.1 Clostridia bacterium | reverse complement strand
TCCAAAAGTGTTGCAGGTAGGATTTTTAAAACTTCTTCACGGCTCAAAATTAAGAGATGAAAAAGAAAAGTATAATTATAAATTCAAAAATACAGCACCTTATGAAATCTTATCAAATGACTTTATTTCCTTTTTTGAACTTATGGAAATAAAAAAGGTTGATAAATCGGTTGATGCTTATTTTAACAGTGGGATTTTTAAAAACTCACTTGAATTTATTTTTCAAAATAAAGATATTTCGCCGTTTTTATTTTATTTAAAACTTGGCGAAAAAATGGGCGATGAAAAACTTTCCTTAAAGGATAAGTTTGAAATATTAAAAAATGTTTATAGTGAACTTTTTAAAGATGATAAAGAGTTTTTAGAATACTTGAAACTTGATTATGTAATAAAAGAAAGAGGCTCACTTCCACCGTTTTTTAATAATTATAAAACTAAAGAAAGTATAAGTAAAATAAACGAATTTTTAAAGGATGAAAATAATAATTTAAAAATCGGCCTGTCTGAAAGTGACAGATATAAAGATTTTATAAAGTATATTGATTTTGAAATTTTTAATTTTGGTAATAAAAAATCATTATACTTGTTTAACAGAAGAACTAATGTTATAACACAAATGAGGTGACTATAGTGGAATTTAAATTTGTAGATTGTATGTGTTCTCTTGGGAGAAAGCATGTGCCTGTAGCAAAAATTGATTATTCAAAAGACGGTGTTAAAAAGATGCTTTTAAGTGTTAATGTAAAAAAAGCATTCTGCACCCATTACGGAGCACTTACTTCGGGAGATTTTGCGTATAACAGAATTATGAAAGATGTTATAGGTGATGACGATTTCTTTACTCCGTCATATACTTTTATGATAAATTATGCTGAGGAAAATCCTTGTGAAAAATTTGAAAAAATAATGCTTGAAGATAATGTTAAAATGGTTAATATGAATCCATCATTACATAGATTTTCTATGGATATGTACGCCGTAAGTGACTATTTTGATGTTATGGATAAATTAAAAACCGTAATAACAATACCTGCTTCTTCAGTTACAACAAGTCAGATTTCAGAACTTCTTAAGGTGTATAAAAATATAAATATTATTATAACCAATATGGGATTTTCAAGCAATGTTGATCATGATAAACTTATGAAAGATTATGAGAATATAGCTATTGATACAAGTTTTATTCCGATAGACGGTATTGAAACTATAGTTAACAAATTTGGTTCCCAGAGAGTTGTGTTCTCTTCGTATGCTCCCGAGACTGCACCGGAAGGGTATGCAGGAAGAATTATTCTTTCTTCACTAAACCGTGAAGATAAAGATAATATAGCATATAAAAATATCTTACGAATGGTAGGGGAGGAACTCAAATGAATTTTAAACAAATGATGTTAAACGGACTTCTTCCCGAAAATCTTAATGTGCTTGATGCTCATGGTCATCTTGGGATTTTTCCGGGCACAGTGGGTGTTCATGGCGGATATAAAAAACTTATTGAGGTTATGGATAAAAGGGGTATATCTCAAACTGCGGTTTCTTCAACCTATGCCATAACAGGGGATTATGTTTTGGGTAATAACGAAATGCTTGATGCGGTAAGCGAATCGAATGGCAGAATCTTAGGATATGTAACAGTAAACCCGAATTATGAAAAAGGCACTGTAGAAGAAATAAAAAGATGTGAAAAAGACGGCGTTATAGGTATAAAAATTCATCCGTCATATTCAAAAGCAGGTATTAACGACGAGCGCTTTAAACCCTGCCTTGAATATATAAATGAAAAGGGTGCGATTGCTCTTGTTCATGTTTATACCCTCAACGAAGTAAAAGAAATTGAAAAAACGATTATAAACTATCCTGAGGCTAAAATCATTATTGCTCATTCAGGTACAGAGAGCGGATATAAATTGACTGCCGAACTTATTAAAAATCATAAAAACGCATATTGCGATATATGTATGGGTTCACCAAGAACAAATCTTTTAGAGCATCTTGTAAAATACGGTGACGATAATAAAATACTCTTCGGCTCAGATACACCGCTTACCGACCCTGCAGTTTCTTTCGGAAGAATTATGCTTTCAGATATTCCTGATAAATCAAAAGAAAAAATCTTAGGGCTTAATTTTATAAACCTTATTGAAAATTACAGTTTGTGTAAAAAATGATTGATGGAAATGAAATAAAGGAACTGTAGTAAAATGATTTTTCGGGACGTCCCGGAGGCCGTCCCCTACATAATTTCTAAGGAGATAGGAAAAATTATTCAGATTGGACGAAAAAAAGGAACAAACTTCTGAAGTTTGTTCCCCAAAGCCCGAAGGCGTACTAAGTACGTCGAGCGGTTTTTTTCGTTCAAAATGCAAATGCGTTATATCCATAAATCGCTTTGAGCGATTTATACATTGTTTTTTGGTTGAAAGATAAAACATTTAATTATACTTCGTGACATCAAAGACCAAATGTTTTATTTTCATTTGCATGTTCTGGATAACTTTTTACATCTCCTGTTTTTTTAATCAATTACAACTACAGGTTTTATTAAATCTCTTGGTTTATCTTTCATTAAAAGAAGCGCTTCTTCTATTTTGTCAAATCCGTGAAAAACATGGGTAACAAGTTTTTTTGTATCAAGTTTACCACTTGCTATAAGACGCACCATTTTTTCCATTTTCATTCTTCCACCGGGTGTAAGTCCGCCTGTAATTGTTTTATGGCCCATACCTACGCCCCATTCAACACGGGGAATATTTACGGTTTCGCCTTCTCCTAAATAATTAACATTTGAAACTATACCGCCAGGTTTAACAACTGTTACAGCCTGTGCGAATGTATCGTTATCTCCGCCTGCTATAATAACTCGGTCAACACCCTCATTGTTTGTCATTTTCATTACATTCTCTACTAAATCTCCGTCTTTATAACTTAAAATATCAGTTGCCCCATATTCTCTTGCTATTTTCTGGCATATTTCTCTTGAGCCTACAGCAATTATTCTTCCGGCACCTCTTAAGTTAGCCCCTGCAACCGACATAAGACCTACAGGGCCTATTCCTATAACAAGTACAGTATCACCAAAATTTATTTTGGCAAGTTCGGCTCCGTGAAACCCTGTAACCACCATATCAGGAAGCATAACAGCGCTTATTGGGTCAACATTTTCGGGTAGATGGCAAAGGTTGGCGTCTGCCTCGTTCACATTAAAATATTCTGCAAACACTCCGTCTTTATAATTTGAGAATTTCCATCCTGAAAGCATTCCCTGTGAATGCATTGGAAATCCTTCCTGACTTGCAACTGTACCCCAATCAGGAGTAATTGCAGGAACAACTACTTTATCGCCCGGTTTGAAATCTTTAACAAGTTCGCCTACTTTATGGACTTCTCCAACACATTCGTGTCCTAAAACCATATTGTGCCTTTCACCGATTGCGCCTTTAAAAGCAGTGTGTATATCCGATGTGCAAGGGGCGATACAAATTGGTTTTACAATAGCATCCATTGGTCCCATTGACGGCTCTTCTTTTTCTATCCAGCCTATTTTTCCTATTTCTAACATTGCGAAAGCTTTCATAAAAAAACATCCTTTCATAATAAACTATAAGGTTATTATGAAAAGAATGTTTAAAAATATGCATTAAATGTATTTTAAATAAACTGCACAAAGAAATTCTTTAGGTGCACATATTCCTAAAAAAGTTAAAAGTTTTGGTTGTTTTTCTAAAATAAAGTCAATATTTTCTGATAAAAATTTTATGAATTTGATTTTTTCAAAACTATCTATTGACTGTTTCAATTTTTTCAAAACATCCATTATATTTCCTGATAAATTGAAGTTTAAAAACAGTTCTTTTAAACTTGATAAGTCGGAAATATCGTAATCCTTTAATTTTTTATTTATAAGAAAATGTGCTTTTTTTAATTTATAAGTTTGAAAATAAGCAAAATTCAAACTTTCCATTATGCTTTCTAACGCAAAGGTTACTATATCTTTTTGGGTTGGTTTTTGTTCTTTTTTTGTCTCGTTAAAATAAAGATGATTTATTTCTTTTAAAAAAATATTTTTTAAATGTTTATTGTTTTTAAATATCTTTTCAGAAAGCATTTTTATATCAGGAGAAATTTTTTTTACCTGCCTGTTTATAGCGCCTTTTTCAAATGTGAATTTAAAGCCATCTCGTTGATTAAAAACTTTCAAGGTATCGTTATACCCAAGTTTCATATTTTTTTTAGCCTGGTCTTTATTAAAATCAAGAATTTTACCCAGATCGTAATAACTTGAAATTCTTGTAATTTTAACATCTTTTGCTTTTGGCTTTTTTATCATTCCCACTGCTTTTAAATCAATGGCAATAATCCTGTCTGCACCTTTTTCGATTGCCATATTTATCGGAAGATTATCTGAAAATCCTCCGTCGATATACATATTATCGCCGATTTTATGAGGTTTCATTGCAGGGAAAAAAGCCGAACTTCCCAGTATATAGTCAACTATTTTGCCATCTTCCATATCTTCTTTGAAAATATATAACGGAGTCATTTCAGGGTATTTAACCGTAACAAGACCGTAATCAATATCCGATTTTCTTAATTTATCTTCGTTTATATATTTTTTAAGTAAGGCTTTTAAGTTAGTATAATCATAACCGCTGTTTTCAAAAGCGCCTTTTATATTTATTTCATTTTCTTCTTCTTTTAAATCAAGAATTTGGTCAGTAGATAAAGTTTTCCATAATTTCAATGCAAGGTCAAAATCTCCCTGCGCAACAATAGCACCGTTTATACTTCCTACTGAACAGCCGGTTATAATATCATATTTGATTTTAAGTTTTAAAAGTGCTTTTACGGCACCTATCTGATATGCCCCTTTTGCACCCCCACCGCCGAATACAATGGCAGTTTTACTCATATAATCTATCTCCTAAATTTTTGTATAGTTGTGGGTGGTTATGAATTTTAACTTTTACAATATTGCCTTTATCTTTATATGAAAGAATAAGATAATCTTTTGAGAATGGACTGACAGTAAGACTTTTTACTTTAACATTTTCTTGTTTTAAAGATATGATGTCTTTTAAATGTATGTTTAAAAGTTCTGTTTTTTTATAGTCTTTGCCTTTTTCTATTTTTAAAGTTTCTTCACCCAGTATATATGTGTATTCCGAAAGTGTGTATTTTATTAAATAATAACAGCAAAATACTGAATATATAAATGGTATGATTGCAGGTAGAACAGGCAATTTAATATAAGGCATTAATATACATAATAAAAATAAGAAAATCACCAGTATAAAAGTTGTTTTAAGCCTTTTTTCTACCGGTTCTTTAACTGTAATTCTCAAGCTTTAACACATCCTAAAAAATATAATACGCTATAAGGAACAAAATTCCTGTAGTTATTCCTGATATAATAACTAAAAAGTTCTTGAAATACTGGAATTTTATAGTTCTTAAATACAGACTTTTCATTCTTCTTGTGCCGTTATGTGCCGAAAGCAACATATCAAAAAAACTCATAAGAATAAGTATAAGCTGTAGTAAAATAATAAAAATATTTGAAAATGAAAATCCGAAATTAAGAATATATTTTAACAGTATTCCCAAAAAGAACACGAGAAATAACGAAGATACATAATAAAGATATCTTAATTTTGAAAACTCGTAATTTTGCATGTTCCTGTATTTAAAAGGAATGGCTGCTAAAAGAAAGAGCATAATTACCCCTATAATTATATAAAGGGTAAAAAGAAGTTTGCTTTCAAAAAGTGAATAGACCAGAGGGATAAAAACCAAAAGGATGTTTAAAATGCCAAAGTACGCGCCGGTAACTGCAGATTTGTAAAGACCTTTAGACTTGTCAGAAAATTTTCTCACATTTCCCGCCTCCGTTTATATGTTTTAGAGGGATTGGAAAAAAGCTTCAGAATGGACAAACATAGCCAAAACTCTTAGTTTTGGGTCACCCGAAGCTGTATGAGATACAGCGAGTGGCTATGTTTGTTCATAGCAAAAAGTATAAATTCCAAAGATTTTTTAATAAAAATCTTTACCTTGTTACAACACAAGATTTTATATTATTCATTATGTGTTATTTTTATTGGAACGACACATAGGTCGCTCCCTACTTTTTGCGGTCTGGAGTTTTTTAACATCCCTTATAATATGCTATATACAATCGGTAAGGTTATAACCGAAAGAATACTTGTGATAAGAACATAATTTGCACAATCTTCAGGGTATGAATTAAAGTTTTCGCCGAATATAACAAGATTTACTGCTACAGGGTTTGCAAGTATTATAGCAGGTACATATACCGTATATCCTGAAAATCCCATTGCCCAAAGCGCGAAAACAGTACTGATTGGAATAATTAAAAGCCTGAAAAGACTTACTATGTATATTTTGTAATTTTTAATATCTACTTTTCCCGACTTGGCAATTACAAGACCGGTAAGAAGTACACCTAAAGGCGTGGTTGTTGAGCCAAGTTGTGTAACGGTTGTTTTAATAAAATAAGGAATTTCAACTGGTATAAATAATAAAATCATACCAAGTATAAGCGCTAAAAACGGTGTGCTTTTTAAATCTTTAAGAGTCAGTCTGCATTCTATATTATCCTGTGATGCACTTTTCATAAGAATTGTTCCCACTACTAAAACTGATGCAAACATAGTAAAGTTATATAAAGATGCGAAAAACACCGACTGCTTTCCATAAAGCATCTCAAGTATAGGGTATGCGGTAAAAGTAAAGTTGGAAAACAGAAGTGAAAATATTATTATATTTCTTTTCTTCTTATTTTTTTCAATAACCTTTCCTAAAACAAACGCTGCTATAAAACATATTATAAGTATAATCAGCGCCATAACAGGAAGTTTTACCGATTTTAAAAGTTCGTTCAAAGTTATTTTCTGCATCATTGAATCTAAAATAGAGCAGGGGAGCGAAACGTTATAAAGAAGCACCGAAACTCCTTTTATAAATGATGCGTCAACCATTTTTTTATGGTATAAAAAATAGCCTATTGCCATAGGGATAAAAAGTCCCATCAAAAGTTGTAGTGTGTCTAAAAAATTCAAAATAAACAGTCCCTTTAATATATTAGTAAAATAATTATACAACTTCTGACAAATTAAGTCAATATTGACTTGAAACTCTCGCCAATATAGTGTATAATATAGTGAGATATATATGTGTTAAAATATTTCCAAGGCTTTTAACGAAATTATATCAAAAATCTAACAAGTTTAAGGCGTATGGAGTTCGACACTCCTACG
>JAZOMN010000136.1:0-2491 GCA_045654005.1 Clostridia bacterium | reverse complement strand
TTTCAGGCATGGTTTGATAAACTTTATAATACATTTATAGTGTCAGACAGATGGATGACACTTGTAGAAGGTCTTTATGCAACTGTTATAATTACTCTTGGAGCACTTGCAATCGGGGTTGTAATCGGTACAGTTGTTGCTATAATAAAGGTTTTTGCCGCAGATGGAAAGAGAACTACTGCCGCAGATAAAGTATTATTTGTGCTTGATAAATTATGTAATGTATATATAACTGTTATAAGAGGTATTCCTGTTGTTGTTCAGCTTCTTATATCATTTTTTATTATATTTTCATTTGCCAAGGACGGCCTGTGGGTTGCAACCATTACATTTGGTATAAATTCAGGTGCGTATGTTGCCGAAACAATCCGTTCAGGAATTATGGCTATTGACGGAGGGCAGATGGAAGCAGGGCGTTCACTTGGATTTTCAAAACTTCAGACTATGTGGATAGTTATTCTTCCTCAGGCGATTAAAAATATTTTACCTGCCATAGGTAATGAAATGATTGCCTTACTTAAAGAAACATCGGTTGCAGGATATGTTGCCGTTGTTGATATTACAAAGGCGGGAAATCAGATTAAGAATACAACGTATGACCAGGTAAATCCTATACTTCTTGTAGCACTTGTATATCTTGCTCTTGTAATGTTCCTTACAGCTATTGTAGGAAGACTTGAAAGGAGACTGAGAAAGAATGAAAGATAATATTTTAATTAAAACAGTTGACCTTTGCAAACATTATAAAAACGGAGCGATAAAAGCGATTGATAATATCAATATGGAAATAAAAAAAGGAGAAGTTGTTGTTGTTATCGGGCCATCAGGTTCAGGTAAATCAACCTTTCTTCGTTCTTTGAATTTACTTGAAGAACCTACTTCAGGAAAAATTCTTTTTGATGATATTGATATAACTGACCCTAAAACAAACATAAATGTTCACAGGCAGAAAATGGGAATGGTGTTTCAGCATTTTAACCTGTTTCCTCATATGACAGTTCTTAGAAATATGACGGTTGCTCCTATGAAACTTCTTAATATTCCAAAAGAAGAAGCAGAGAAAAAAGCAATGGATTTATTAAAAAAAGTCGGACTTGACGACAGAGCAGATGCTTATCCTTCGCAACTTTCAGGGGGGCAGAAACAAAGGGTTGCTATCGTAAGAGCACTTTGTATGAATCCTGAGGTAATGCTTTTTGACGAACCTACAAGCGCACTTGATCCTGAAATGGTAGGAGAAGTTTTGGATGTTATGAAAAATCTTGCCAACGAAGGTATGACAATGATTGTTGTTACTCACGAAATGGGATTTGCAAAAGAAGTTGGAACAAGAGTTGTATTTTTTGATGAAGGTCAGGTTATAGAAGAGGGAAATCCTGACGAAATTTTTGATAACCCTAAAACAGAAAGAATGCAGTCATTCTTAAAGAAAGTTTTATAAAAATGTATAATCAATTTGAAATGACGATAGGTCTTGAAACCCATATCCAGTTAAAAACCAAAGAGAAACTTTTCTGTGAATGCAAAAATAAATTTACATTAGAGCCCGATATATATAGTTGTCCTGTTTGCACAGGGAATGTAAACGACAAACTGAAACTTAATCCTGATGCAGTAGTAAAAGCAATTACAGCAGGTATTGTTACTAATTGTGATATTAACGAAACATCAAGTTGGGACAGGAAAAACTATTCATATCCCGACCTTCCCAAAGGCTATCAGATTACTCAGTATGATACACCCATTTGTGAGAATGGATATATCGATATCGGAACTAAGAAAATCCGTATTGAAAGAATTCATATAGAAGAAGATGCAGGAAAACTTATTTATAATAAAGACGGTGAAGTTATCTGCGACCATAACAGATGCGGTGTTCCTCTTATAGAGATTGTTACAAAGCCTGATATTAAATCAGCCTATGAAGCATCAGAATACTTAAAAAAATTAAGACTTAATATGATTTATGCGGATGTTTCTGACTGTAAAATGGAAGAAGGCTCCTTAAGATGCGATGTTAACATTTCTGTTAAACGAAAAGAAGATAATAATCCCGGAGTAAAATGCGAAATAAAAAATGTAAATTCTTTTTCTTTTATTGAAAAAGCAATCGAGTATGAATTTAAAAGACAAGTAGATTTAATTTTAAAAGGTGAAAAGATAATTCAGGAAACAAGGAAATATGACAGCGATAAAGGTATAACCTTGTCTATGAGAACAAAGGAAAATTCTTCTGATTACGGTTATGAAACTGAACCATATTTAGATAAACTTATCATAAAAAAAGAACTTGTTGAAAGTATTAAAAGTAGTATTCCCGAACTTTATGATAAAAGAATAGAAAAATATATAAATAAATATAGTTTATCTTCTTTTGATGCTGAACTTATAGTATCTAAGAAAAATGCAGCGGATTTTTTTGATGAATGCTTAGAAAACGCTGATTGTAAATTAACACTTGCTAATCTTTTGGTTAACGGAGTTTTTAAAC
>JAZOMN010000135.1:0-2948 GCA_045654005.1 Clostridia bacterium | reverse complement strand
TAAAAGTGCATCTGTCTGAGTACCTGCTTCAACAAAATTAAATCCATTATCTTTTGCAGCAGTTGCACCTGCAGAACCTGCTTCGACTGCAAATGTTAAAGATTTCATAGAATTAACATCTTTGTATTCTTCCATTTTTTCTTTTGCCATAACAACTACCTGAGCATTTTTAACATAAGCGTTTGAACAACTTGTGTTCTTTAATACTTCTTCTGAAATTGTCATACCATTCCAGATACAGTCAATAACTTTTGATTCTAATGCAATAAATTTGTTATCCCAATCAATTTCAACAAATTCAGCAGTTACGCCTAATTTTTCACATACCTTTTGTGCAAATTCAGTATCGAAACCTGTCCACTGATTATTTTCATCTTTATAATTCATAGGTGCATAATCTGTGATACCAATAATCATTTTACCGTTTGCTGTAATATATTCAATATCTTTAACTGTTGCTTCAGAAGTAGTGCTGTTTTCCCCTGTTTCTGCTAATGTAAGACTATATTTTTCAGCAAGTTCCTGCATGAAATTATCTTTTTTAAGTTCTTCCATAATAGAATTAACTTTTTCTGTTAAATCAGAACCTTTTCTGAAACCAATACCATATTCTTCGCTTGTAAGTTCAGCAGCAATATCTAAGTCTGCATAACTTGTTTCCCCGCCGTTATTACCTGTACATCCAACAAAGCCAAGTACTAATACCAAAGATAAAATAATAGCAATAATTTTTTTCATTTTAATAACCTCTTTCTTTTTTTATATTATCATTATACTTTATCAGTTTAGCAAAGTAAAGCATTATTTTTATTTTTTATTATTTTTGTAAAAAATGCACAAACCTAATATATAAGTTTGTGCATTTTAGTTGAATGTTTATTGTATCATATCCATAAACTCGTCTTCTGATATAATTGTAATACCCAAAGTTTTTGCTTTTTCAAGTTTGCTCCCTGCTTCATCACCTGCAAGTACATAATCAGTCTTTTTAGAAACAGATGAAGAAGTTTTTCCACCAAAGCTTTCTATAATTTTAGATGCTTCATCTCTTTTTAAAGTCGGTAATGTTCCCGTAAGAACAAAAGTTTTTCCCAAAAACCTTTCATCAATAATTTTTTCAACTGATTGCATATTGACATTAGCAGCTTTAAGTTTTTCAACAAGTAGTATATTTGAATTATCTTTAAAGAAATCTATAATACTCCCTGCAACTTTTTGCCCTATATCATCAATACTTATTAATGTTTCATAATCTGCATTTATAAAATTGTCCATTGTTTTAAAATATTTAGAAAGACTTTTTGCAGTTTTAGCACCAACAAAACGAATGCCAAGCCCAAATATAAGTTTAGATAAATCGTTTTGTTTTGATTTTTCTATTGCTTCAATAATATTACCTGCTGATTTTTCTCCCATTCTTTCAAGCGAAGAGATGTCCTCTGCCTTTAAATAATATAAATCAGAAAAAGATGAAATAATATTATTTTCTATAAGCGCCAAAACGACTGCAGGTCCCATACCCTCAATATCCATAGCATCTCTTGATGCAAAATGTATAATCGTTCTTAAAAGCTGAGCGGGACAGGATGAGTTTATACATCTTGTTGCGGCCTCGTCGTTATAACGGACAGTTTTTTCACCACAAGCAGGACATACTTCGGGCATTTTATATATTGCAAGTTCACCATCTCTTTTGTCCTTGACGCTTGCGACAATTTCAGGAATAATATCCCCTGCTTTTCTTACAACAACCGTATCTCCTATTCTTATATCTTTATCTAAAATGTTATCAATGTTATGAAGAGTTGCTTTTCTTACAGTTGTACCCGCTAATCTGACAGGTTCTAAAACTGCATTTGGAGTAAGAACACCCGTTCTTCCTACCTGAACGACAATATCTAAAAGTTTTGTTTCTTTTTCTTCTGCAGGAAATTTATAAGCAACAGCCCATCTTGGATTTTTAGATGTGCTCCCAAGAATCTCTCTTTGACTTAGAGAATTAAGTTTTATAACAACACCGTCAATCTCAAAAGGAAGTTCGCCTCTTAGTTCGCTTATTTCCTCTATTCTTTTATATACATCTTCTATATTATCTATAACTTTATAGTAAGGAACAACTTTAAAACCGCATTCTTCCATAAACTGAAGTGTTTCAAAATGAGTATCAAAAGATTTGCCGTTTACATTCTGAATGTTAAACACAAACATAGAAAGCTGTCTTTTCTTTGTAATTTCACTATCCAGTTGTCTTAAAGACCCCGAGGCAGCATTTCGGGGATTTGCAAATAATTTTTGTTCATAAATTTCCTGAAGTTCATTAAGTTTATTAAAAACATCAGTACTCATATAAACCTCTCCTCTGACTTCCAGAGAAGAGATATTTTTATTAAGAATCTGAGGAATATCTTTTATTGTCTTTAAATTTTCAGTCACATCTTCCCCTACTGTGCCATCTCCTCTTGTAGATCCTCTTTTAAAATGCCCGTTATCATACTCTAAAGAAACAGAAAGCCCGTCAATCTTAAGTTCAACAACATATTCATATTTATCATCAAGCGCAGATTTTATACGATTATCAAAATCAATAAGTTCTTCTTTAGAAAAAACATCCTGAAGGCTTTCCATCGGCACACTATGAACAACAGGACTGAATTTTGAGGAAACATTTCCGCCTACATGAGATGTTGGCGAGTTTTCCGATTTATATTCAGGAAACTGCTTTTCCAAATCTTCAAGTTCTCTTAAAAGTTTGTCATACTCCATGTCGCTTATTTCGGGCGAGTCATTATTATAATAAAGATTGTTATGATATTCTAAAACTTTTTCTAATTCTCTTATTCGTGATTCGAAAAAATCCATTTTAGTCTCCTTTAAACAATTGAAATTATTTTCTCAATAGCAAAATACGGTTCTGTTAGACCGTTTTTAACTTTATAATCAAGTTCATT
>JAZOMN010000134.1:0-3230 GCA_045654005.1 Clostridia bacterium | reverse complement strand
AAGATATATGGGTGCAAAAGAGGTAAGTAAAGAAATTGACGAAATTTTAGGGGAAAGTTTAGAAGAAATAAAAAATCAACTTTTCTGTAAAGTTTGCTACAGTGAATTTGATATTTTAAAAAATGAAAATTATGTTGATTTTGGCTTTTATAAAGTATATTCAAAAGATTTATTAAAAAACTTAAGAAACTGTAAAAAAGCCGTTATATTTGCCGCTACAATCGGTGTAGGGATTGACAGACTTATTTTAAAATATTCTAAAATTTCGCCCATAAAAGCCTTGGTTTTTCAGGCAATAGGTGCCGAAAGAATTGAAAGTTTATGTGATATATTTAATGAAGAAATAAGCATAGATAAATATACAGTGCCTCGTTTTAGCGCAGGTTACGGAGATTTGCCTCTTGATTTTCAAAAAGAGATTTTTAAAGTTCTTTCTCCCGAAAAAAGAATAGGACTTACTCTTAACGAAAGTCTTGTTATGTCTCCTTTAAAATCAGTTACAGCCATAATAGGCATATCTGATGTTCCCTGTAATGAAAAAAAGGGGTGCAGTATTTGTGAAAAGAAAGATTGTATGTTTAAACTCTGATAGTTTATGATTTATTCTTTGTAGGGGACGGCCTCCCGGACGTCCCGTTTTACGGACAGTCGAGGACGCCTGTGCCTACAATTTAGCAATTAACCAGTATTTATTTTAGGGAGAGAAATATGAATTTAAGAGAATATTTAAAGAACAACTTAATATTTTTAGATGGCGGAATGGGAACTCTTCTTCAGAAAGAAGGGCTTAAACCGGGGGAACATCCTGAATACTGGAATATAACCCGCCCTGAGATAATAACAAAAATTCACCGTGATTATTATAACAGCGGAAGTAATATTGTAAACACCAATACTTTCGGTGCAAACTCTTTAAAATTTTCAAAAGATGAACTTGATAATATTATAAAAAGTGCTGTAGAAAATGCAAAAAGAGCAAGAGAAGAAAGTAATGCACCGCAGGATAAATGGATTGCTCTTGATGTAGGGCCTCTTGGCAGAATGTTATCCCCATTGGGAGATTTAGACTTTGAAGACGCAGTTTCGATTTTTAAAACTACTATAAAAATCGGTGTTAAATACGGTGTTGACTTAATATTTATCGAAACAATGAATGACACTTATGAAACCAAAGCGGCGCTTCTTGCCGCCAAAGAAACCTGTGATTTACCAGTTTTTGTGTCTAACGCGTACAGTGAGGACGGGTGCCTTTTCACAGGGGCAGACCCTCATGCAGTTATTGCAATGTTAGAGGGTATGGGAGCAGATGCTATCGGTATGAACTGCTCTTTTGGTCCTAAAGAACTTTCGAAAGTAGCAAGAAAATATCTTAAGTATTCTTCGTTACCTGTTATTTTAAAACCTAATGCAGGTCTTCCAAAAGCAGTTAGCGGAAAAGCAGTTTATGATGTAAATTATAATGAATTTGCAAAAGAGGTTACCGACCTTATAAAAGAGGGAGTAAGAGTTGTCGGTGGTTGTTGTGGTACAACCCCTGATTATATAAAAGCATTATATGATATGGCAAAAGATGTTATGCCAAACCCTTGTTGCGATAAGGGGATAACCTGCGTTTCTTCTTATACACACGCAGTCACTTTTTCCGATACACCTCTTCTTATAGGTGAAAGAATAAATCCAACGGGTAAAAAAGCGTTCAAACAAGCATTAAAAGATAATGATATAAATTATATTTTAAAAGAGGGGATTTCACAACAGGAAAAGGGCGTTCATATTTTAGATGTAAATGTCGGTCTTCCTGATATAGACGAAGTAAGTATGTTAAAGACTGCAGTCTGTGAACTTCAGGCAGTAGTAAATCTTCCTTTGCAGATTGATACAACAAATATTTCTGCTATGGAACTTGCCTTAAGACGATATAACGGAAAGGCAATGATAAATTCCGTTAACGGAAAAAAAGAAAGTATGGACTTGGTTTTTCCTCTTTCTAAAAAATACGGCGGTCTTATTGTTGCTCTTACTTTAGATGAAAACGGCATTCCCGATACTGCAGAGGGAAGAGTAGAAATTGCAAAGAATATTTTAAATGAAGCAAAAAAATATGGAATAGATAAAAAAGATATTATTTTTGACCCTCTTGCCCTTACTATAAGTTCTGATAACTTAGCAGGTAAAGAAACCCTGAGGGCAGTAAATATTATAAAAAATGAACTTAAGTGCCATACGATACTTGGTGTATCAAATGTTTCTTTCGGTCTTCCCGAAAGAGACATAATCAACAGTGCATTCTTTACTCTTGCTATGGGAAACGGCTTGTCTTCTGCTATTATGAACCCTTATTCTTATGAGATGCTAAAAGCATATCACTCATATTTAGCCATAAACGGTAAGGATGAAAACTGTGTAAAGTATATAGACTTTACATCTACTTTACCTCTTACTGTAAGTAAGGAAAACAAAGAAATCACAGGAGTTAAACAGGAAGACGGCAAATCAGAACTTCAGGATGCAATATTAAAAGGGCTCAAGGAAAAAGCAGGGCAGTTGACGAAGGAAATGCTTAAGAAAGTAAAACCTCTTGATATTGTTAAATCGGAAATTATACCTGCGCTTGATACAGTCGGTATAGGTTTTGAGAATAAAACTGTATATCTTCCGGGGCTTCTTATGAGTGCAGAAGCGGCAAAATGTGCTTTTGAAAAAATAAAAGAAGCATCACAAGGCGGAAAAACTAAGGATAAATGCACCTTTGTTCTTGCAACTGTAAAAGGCGATATTCACGATATAGGTAAAAACATAGTGAAACTGCTTCTTCAAAACTATGGTTTTAATACCATAGATTTAGGAAAAGATGTACCGCCCGAGATAATTTTAAATAAAGTTATTGAACTTCATTCTCCATTATGCGGACTTAGCGCACTTATGACGACTACAGTTCCCTCAATGGAAGAAACAATCAAACTGATTAAAGAAAAAGCACCATGGTGCAAAGTTGTTGTCGGTGGTGCGGTTTTAAATCAGGAATATGCAGATATGATTAAGGCGGATAAATACGCAAAAGATGCAATGGAAACAGTAAGATATGCAGAAGAGATAAATAGTAAGGGAATGTAAAAATAGTCCAGATCGTGCAAATAGGTAATAAATATATAAGATACAAAATAATATGTTTTATGTAACCATAAAAGGGACAGACCCCAAAATGGCTGAATTTTAGCCATTTTGGGGTC
>JAZOMN010000133.1:0-17090 GCA_045654005.1 Clostridia bacterium | reverse complement strand
TTTAAATGTGCGAAAAATAAAAGAGAAGAATAAATAGAAAAATTAAAAGAAGAAGGCATTGTTGGCGCTATAAGAAAGGAAGGCGGATGCATTCAGTACGACTTTTATTTTTCCCAAAAAGACAAAGATGAAATTTTACTTTTAGAAGCATGGGAAAGTAAGAAACACCAGGAAATTCATATTACTCAGCCTCACATGGATGTTTTAAGAGCAATAAAAGAAGATTATGTGCTTTCTACTGAAATTGGCGAGTTTAAGATTTTATCATAGATAAAATCAGCTAAATTCGCTCACGCGAGCTAAATGTACTTACACACGCTAAATTACTTCGTAGCTAAATTGACCTTGTGGTCAGCTAAAAGCGAATTTAATTTAGCTGTTTTGAAAAAACAATTTAGCTATGTAATAAAGTGAAATAATTTAGCTTTGAACTTTAGTTCAAAATTTAGCTAATAGAAACAGAGGTTTATTATGTTCTGCGATGTTGTTATAACAAAAAAAGCATACGAACTTGATCGTCTTTTCTGTTACCATATTCCGAAAGACCTTGAAGAAAAGGTGCAAAGAGGAAAAAGGGTTATTGTCCCTTTTGGAAGTTACGGTAAAACAGAAGGGATTATTTTTGATATAACAAACGACCATAAAGAATACAAAAATATCAAAGATATATGCGAGGTTATTGACAATACGCCCGTTATAACTAAAACGGGTTTTAAAATAGCAGAATTTTTAAGGAAAAAATATCTTTGTTCATATTATGACTCTTTAAAACTTAATATGCCCTCGGGAATTAAAACTTTTGTTGACGAAAAAATTTATTTGACCGACTTTTCTGACAACTTAAACAGCGAGGAAGATTTGATTGTAAGCACTCTTTTAAAATTTAACGGCTGTTCTTTAAATGTTCTTAAAGAAAAAGTTAAAATAAAAAGTTTAAGGGCACTGCTTCTTTCCATGGAAGAAAAGGGAATAATAGAAATAAGAAGCACCCATACCGATGCAATAAAAGATAAGAAAACAAAAATTATAACACTTACCGCAACAAACGATAAAATTTCCGACTATATTGATAATAATAAAAGAAATAAATCGCAGATAAGAGTACTTAATTTTTTAAAAAATAATAAAAGTGTTGTGCTTTCTGAATTAAGAGAATTTACCAAAGCAACAACTGATTCAATATTAAAAATAGTTTCTCTTGGTTTTGCCGAAATTTCAGAGGTGGAAGTATTAAGAAATCCGTTTTCAGGTAAGGAATTTAAAAAAGAAGAAAAATTAAAACCTACCGATGAGCAAAAACAAGCAATAGATACAATACTTAATAGTAACGACTCAACCTATCTTCTTCACGGAATAACAGGCTCGGGGAAAACTGAGGTTTATCTTCAGGTTATAGAAGAAATTTTAAAAGAGGGAAAGACTGCAATAGTCCTTGTTCCTGAAATTTCCCTTACACCTCAGATGGTAACAAGATTTTTCAAAAGATTTAATGATAAGGTCGCAGTTATCCATTCGGGGCTTTCAAAAGAAGAAAGATACGACCAGTATAAACTTATAAAAAAAGGTAAAATAAAAGTTGTAATCGGTGCAAGAAGTGCTATTTTTGCACCAATTGAAAATGTGGGCTTAATTGTTATAGACGAAGAGCATGAAACCTCCTATAAGTCAGATGTTTTCCCTAAATATGATACTATAGAAATTGCTAAAGAAAGAGCATCTTTTGAAGGTGCAAAACTGATACTTGCCTCGGCTACACCGTCTGTTGTAAGTTATTATCACGCACAAAAAGGCGATTATAAACTTATTACACTAAAGATGCGAACGAATAATAACAATACTCCCGATTGTTTTGTAGTCGATATGAGAAATGAATTAAAAGAAGGAAACTTCTCTCCTTTTTCATCTCTTTTAAAAGAAGAACTTCAAAAAAGAATCGATAACGGCGAGCAGAGTATTTTATTTATAAACCGCAGAGGTTACTCAACTTTTGTAAGTTGCAGAAGTTGCGGTTATGTGGCAAAATGCCCTAACTGCGAAGTTTCTCTTACCTATCACAACAATAATGACCGAATGGTTTGCCATTATTGCGGGTATGAAAGAGAATTGTTTTTTGAGTGTCCTGACTGTAAGAGTAAATATATAAAACATTTTGGGAAAGGAACCCAAAGAATAGAAGACGAACTTAAAAATTCTTTTCCTGTCATTTCGCTTCTTCGAATGGACGCGGACACAACAGTAAAAAAATACTCCCACGAAAAAATACTTAATAAATTTGAAGATGAAAACATAAATGTTCTTTTAGGAACGCAAATGATTACCAAAGGTCTTGACTTTAAAAATGTTACCCTTGCCTCTGTTCTTGCGGCAGACGGAGGACTTTACCTGGAAGACTATCGTGCGCTTGAGAGAACATTTTCCCAGATAACTCAGGTTATGGGAAGAGCAGGCAGAGGGGATAAAAAAGGGATTGGAATTATCCAGACATACAGTCCCGATCACTATGTTATCCGCCTTGCCAAAGAGGGAAATTATGAAGAATTTTACAAAACTGAAATAAAATTAAGAAAAGAGATGAATTTTCCTCCGTTTTGTGATATAATAAATATAATTTGCCAGAGTGAAGATGAAAATCTTGGCAAAAAACTTATAAAAGAGTGTTATAAAATACTCAGGAATGCAAAATTAAACCTTAAACTTTCTGATGATGAACTTAAAATTTACAGGCCTAATTATGCTCCTCTTGCTAAAATTAAGAATAAATACCGTTTCAGAATTTTAATAAAAGGGAAAAAAGCCGATGAGATTTCACACATTTTAGAAAGTTTATATGTTAACTATAATAAAAATTATAAGGTAAAGGATATCAGTCTTTCTATAGACATAAATCCCGTCAACCTTTTGTAGAAAGGAAATATTATGGCGATAAGACAGATTTTAAAAGAAGGCGATGAAACTTTAAATAAAGTTTCAAGAAAAGTTGAAAAAATAGACGAAAGAATTATTCAGCTTTTAGACGATATGAAAGAAACAATGTATAAAGCTGACGGTGTAGGCCTTGCCGCACCACAGGTAGGAATACTTAAAAGAGTTGTTGTTATTGATATAGGTGACGGCGTTTTGGAACTTATAAACCCTGAAATTATCTGTTCAACAGGCGAACAGTATGAGGTTGAGGGTTGCTTATCTCTTCCCGGGGTTTCGGGAATAACCGAAAGGCCTATGAATGTTCAGGTTGTTGCTCTTGACCGTGAGGGTTATCAGGTTGAAGTAACAGGAACAGGGCTTTTAGCAAGAGCGCTCTGTCACGAAATAGACCACCTTGACGGAATTTTATTCCGCCAGAGAGTTACTGAATATTGTGAGGATTAATTTATGAAAGTTATTTTTATGGGTACGCCTGATTTTAGCGTGCCATGTTTAGAGATGCTTATAAAAGAGGGGTATGAAGTTCCTCTTGTTGTTACTCAGCCTGACAGGCAAAGAGGCAGAGGCCATAAAGTCAGTTTTTCTCCTGTTAAGGAACTGGCTCTATCTCTTAATATCCCTGTTTTCCAGCCTGAATCTTTAAAAAACAATGAACTTTCAGGTTATCTTGAAGAAATAAAACCTGATGTTATAGTTGTTGTTGCTTATGGAAAACTGCTTCCTGAATATATACTTAACTATCCGAAATATGGCTGTATAAATGTTCACGCATCACTCCTTCCTAAATTAAGAGGTGCAGCGCCTATCCAATGGAGCGTTATAAACGGAGATACTGTTACAGGCGTTACAACAATGCTTATGGATAAAGGAATGGATACGGGCGATATTTTATATAAAGCATCGGTTGAGATTGAAAAAGAAGATACTGCAGGAACTATGTTTGAAAAATTAAAAGTTATGGGTGCATCCTTACTTAAAACAACTTTAATAAAAGTCAGAGACGGAAAGTCTGTAAGAATAAAGCAAAACGAAGAAGAAGCAACCTATGCGCCAATGATTATGAAAAAAGACGCGCTAATTGATTTTTCAAAAACTCCCGAAGAAATTATAAATAAATTAAGAGGTCTTAACCCTGCGCCTGTCGGATTTACTTACCATAACGGCAAGAAAATAAAAATTTACGAAGGCTTTTTGGGTGAAGAAACAGACGATACAGACTTTGGAAAAATATGGGGTTATTTTGAGGGCAAAGGTCTTGGCATAGTCTGCAAAGGAAGAATTTTATATATAAAAGACCTCCACGCAGAAAATTCGAGAAGAATGTCGGTTTCAGAGTATATGTTAGGTCACAAAATTGAACCGGGCGACTATTTTAAAAGCGAGGCTTAAAATTTATGTTTAATCTTTATATGACAGATTATCTTTATCTTATCCTTGTTGTACCTGCGCTTATGCTGGCTCTTTTTGCGCAAGGATATGTAAAATCAACCTTTAATAAATATTCTAAAATTTCAACAGCATATACTTCTAACACTTTAGTTGAAAATATGCTTAAGAAGAACGAAATATACGATGTTTCGATTGTTTCGGGAATGGGATATTTAAGCGACCATTATGACACACGAAAAAAAATAATAAGTTTATCAGAGCCTGTTTACAACTCTAAAAGCATTGCATCTTTAGGTGTTGCCTGTCACGAAGCAGGACATGCTCTTCAGTATAAATACGGGTATTTCCCGATAAAATTAAGAAGTTTTATTTTTCCAATAGTAAATTTTGCATCAGGTGCAGCGCTTCCTATTGCACTTTTGGGACTTTTATTCTCAAATCTTTTAGTTAAAGTCGGGGTAATATTATTTGCATCAACCGTTTTATTTCAGGTGCTTTTATTACCTATAGAATTTGATGCATCAAAAAGAGCAGTAAAAGAACTTGATATTTCTTTAAACGACGAAGAATTAAAAGGGGTTAAAAAAGTTCTTACCGCCGCCGCACTTACCTATGTCGCATCGGCTTTAGTTTCCGTTGCAAACTTTTTAAGAATAGTTTTAATTATGAATAACAGAAACAACAAGCGAAGATAAGGGGATGTTATAAAATGAAAAAGGGCAATGAAACTCCGCTCTGGACTCAGGAAAATCCAAGTATATGCAGATTTTGTGCTTTTGCAAAAAGATTTTCGGCGACAGCTGACGTGTATTGCGAGAAAAAGAAAAACTTCATAGCGGAAGACGAAACTTGTAAAAAGTTCAAGTTTGATATCTTAAAAAAAGAATTAAGACGAAGAAAACCTTTTGCATCTACCCATACACCTGAGGAGTTTGAAATTTAAAAATGAATAACAGAAGTTTCTATAAGCATTTTTTAATAATTGCACTTCCTATGGCTTTTCAGAATCTTGTTACAACATCGGTTAACCTTATAGACAATCTTATGATAGGTCAATTAGGGGATATTCCTGTTGCGGCTGTCGGTCTTGCAAACAAAGTATTCTTTATATATACCCTTGTTATTTTCGGGCTGTGCAGCGGAGCAAGTGCTTTCGTTTCGCAGTATTGGGGGAAAGAAGATTATAAAGGAATTAAAAAAGTAGTTTTAATAAAATTTACGGTTTCTCTTACCGTTTCAGTACTCTTTGCATTTTTTACATTCTTTTTTACTAAAAATATTATGGCACTTTTAACCGACGATATTTTAGTAATTAATGAAGGTGCAAAATACTTAAAAATTATTGCTCCGTCTTTTATAATTGTCGGAGTTATTCACGTTTTATCATACACCTTAAAAGCGCTTGAGCATCCGAAAATTCCGCTTTTTGCTTCCTTACTGTCAATCGGGATAAATGCATGTTTAAACTACATCTTAATTTTTGGAAAACTTGGTTTTGCTCCCTTGGGAGTATCAGGTGCTGCCATCGCTACTCTTACGGCAAGAATTTTTGAAGGTATATTCATTGTTATTTTAACATACAAAAAATTACCGTTCTTATTTAAAGATTTTAATGACTATAAAGGTATAAGTTCAGATTTTATAAAGGGATTTTTAACAAAAGTTATTCCCGTTATTGTAAACGAAACGCTGTGGTCTCTTGCCATGACCATTATGGTAGCAATCTATGCAAGAATATCCACCGAGGCAATCGCAGCGGTAAATATAATAAATATTTTAAGAGATTTAACCAGCGTATTCTTTATAGGTGCAGGAAATGCTACAGGGGTTGTTATAGGTAAACTTATCGGAACAAAACGGTATGAAGAGGCTTACGATAAAACAATCAAACTTTCAATCTTTGTGCCTCTGAGCGCACTTTTACTTGGAATTGTTACAATATTTATCTGCCCGTATTTTCTTTCAATGTTCAACATATCCGATGAGGCAGTAAATATTGCAATAAAATTATATATGGTTATAGTTTTCTTTATGCCCATATCATCTTTTAATCATCTTACTATCTGCGGAAGTTTACGGGCAGGGGGCGATTCACTCTTTTGCTTAATTGCTGACGGAAGTTCCGTATGGGGTGTGGGTGTTTTAGGCTCGTTTATTGCAGGAATATATTTAGGACTTCCGATATTTCCTGTTTACATAATTTCAAGATTAGAAGAAATTGTGAAAATGACTTTTCTTCTTATAAGAATTTTAAAGAAAAAATGGATAAAAGATTTAGTAAATTAAAAGGGGGACTTTTAAAATGTTATCTGACATCAAAATTGCACAAGAAGCCAAAATGGAGCCGATTGTAAAAATCGCAGAAAAACTTGATATTCCGGCTGACGAAATTGAACTTTACGGTAAATACAAAGGCAAACTTTCCTTTGATTTAATTAACCGCGTAAAAAACAATGAAGACGGAAAACTTATTTTAGTTACCGCAATAAACCCTACACCTGCAGGTGAAGGTAAAACCACAACAACTGTCGGTTTGGGACAAGCCTTTTTCAAACTGGGCAAAAAATCCCTAATTGCATTAAGAGAACCGTCACTTGGTCCAACATTCGGTGTTAAAGGCGGTGCGGCAGGAGGCGGATATTCCCAGGTTGTTCCTATGGAAGATATAAATCTTCATTTTACAGGGGATATGCACGCTATAACAAGTGCAAATAATCTTTTATGTGCAATGGCTGATAACCATATACATCAGGGTAATGCATTGGGTCTTGACCCTAAAAGCATAAAAATAAAAAGAGTCCTTGATATAAATGACAGAAATTTAAGAAATGTTGTTGTAGGTCTTGGCGAAAAGGTTGACGGTCAGGTAAGAGAAGACCATTTTATGATTACAGTTGCCTGTGAAATTATGGCTATTTTATGCTTATCTTCTGACCTTATGGACTTAAAAGACCGTTTAAAGAAAATTATTGTAGGCTATTCTTATGACGGAAAACTTATAACCGCAGGCGATTTGAAAGCCGAAGGTGCTATGACCGCACTTTTAAAAGACGCTATAAAACCTAACCTTGTTCAGACTTTGGAAAACTCGCCTTGTATTATCCACGGCGGTCCTTTTGCAAATATCGCTCACGGATGTAACAGTTTAATTGCTACAAAATTATCTTTAAAATTGTGCGATTATGTTATAACAGAAGCAGGTTTCGGTGCTGACCTTGGTGCTGAAAAATTCCTTGATATAAAATGCAGATTAGGTAACTTAAAACCATCGCTTGTTGTTTTAGTTGCTACAATAAGAGCATTAAAATATAACGGTGGAGTTAAAAAAGAAGATTTAAGCATAGAAAATACTGACGCATTACAAAAAGGAATAGTTAATTTAGGAAAACATATTGAAAATATTAAAAAGTTCGGACTTCCCGTTGTTGTTGCACTTAACCATTTCTTTACCGATACCGAAAAAGAGGTTGAAACAGTAAAAGAATACTGCAAAAACTTAGGTGTTAAATGCGAAATTTCAAAATGCTTTGCAGAAGGCGCAGAAGGTACTATGGACCTTGCAAATACTGTCCTTGATACCTTGGAAAACGAAAAAGCCGACTTTAAACCGATATATGAAGATAATTTATCAATAAAAGAAAAAATTAAAAAAGTTGTTACCGAAATTTACGGAGGCTCTGATGTTATATACGAGCCAAAAGCAAATAAGGAAATTGACTTTTTAGAGAAAAACGGATTTTCTTCCATGCCTGTATGTATGGCAAAAACTCAGTATTCTCTGTCAGATAACCCTGCGCTTTTAGGAAGACCTGAAGGCTTTAATGTTACTGTAAGAGATTTATATGTCAATGCAGGTGCAGGTTTTATAACTGTACTTACAGGAAAAATTATGACTATGCCGGGCCTTCCTAAAGTTCCTGCAGCAGAAAAAGTAGATGTTGACGAATTTGGTGTTATAGATGGACTTTTCTAAAAAAACATTATTAAATGAAAACGAAACCAAAGAATTTGCGTATTCGTTTGCTAAAACCCTAAAGGCAGGAGATATTGTAACTTTAGACGGCGATTTAGGTGCAGGTAAAACCGTATTTGCCAAAGGAATTTGCGAGTATTTTAATGTAGCCGACTATGTTACAAGCCCTACATATACAATTGTTAATGAATACAAGGGAGATATTCCCATATACCATTTTGATATCTACAGATTAGAAGAAGAGGAAGAACTTTATAACATAGGGTTTTATGAATACTTAAATTCCGATGCCCTTGTTATCTGTGAGTGGGCAGAAAAAATTCCCGAAGCATTTTATGGTTATAAGATAAAAAAAGTTAAAATTTTAAAAGACGAAGATGAAAAAAGAACTATTACAATAAAGGAGGAAGAAAATTGATAATACTCGGTATTGATTCCTCAACAAAAACTGCATCAGTTGCAATATGCGATAATGAAAAAGTCATTGTTGACTTTACTCTTAACCATAAAAGAACACATTCGGAGAAACTTCTTGAAATGATAGATATGGCTTTAAAAACCGCCCAACTTGAAATTTCAGATATTGATGCGTTTGCCGTAACTAAAGGCCCAGGCTCTTTTACAGGGTTAAGAATTGGTCTTGCAACTATAAAAGGTTTATGCCACGCACTTAACAAACCATGTTTTATTACCTCTACAATTTCTGCACTTTTTGAGAGCTTAAATAACGAATACTCTCATAATACAATCTATGCACCCATTATGGATGCAAGAAGAAGCGAGGTATATGCAGGAGCGTTTTTAAATGGTGAGAGGATAATTGAAGACTCTGCCCTTCCGATAAGCGAATTTATTGACAAATTAAATGAGTTTGACTGTGAAAAAATTGTTTTTACAGGAGATGGAGTTTATCCGAATAAAGAAGCCATTACTCAAAAATTAGGAAGTAAATGCTTTTTTGCTCCTGAGCATTTAATAAACGGATGCGGTGCAGGGGTTATAAAATCTGCACTAAAAGAAAATAACAAAGTAAACTATACTGACATTCTGCCGTCTTATTTAAGACCGTCACAAGCAGAAAGAATGAAGGGGATGTAAAAAATCTCCAGACCGCAAAAAGCAGGGAATGACCTATGTGTTGTTCCGATAAACCCAATATAAAACAAATAAATTAAATGTTATATTATAACAAGGTAAAGATTTTTACAAAATCTTTGGAATTTATACTTTTTGCTATAAACAAATTTAGCCACTCGACGTACTTAGTACGCCTTCGGGTGACCTGAAATCTCCGATTTTGGCTAAATTTGTCTATTCTGAAGCTTTTTTCCTATCCCCTCAAATCACAAAAATATAAAAGGAGCGTAACTATTATGAAAATTGCAATCGGTGCCGACCACGGTGCATTTGAACTTAAGGAAATATTAAAAGAATATCTTACTGAAAAAGGTTATGAAATGATAGACTGCGGTACATACGACCTAAATAGCGTTGACTATCCTGATATAGCGGAAAAAACCGCAAAAGAAGTAGTTGACGGAACCTGCGAAAAAGGTATTTTACTATGCGGAACAGGAATAGGAATTTCAATTGCCGCAAATAAAATAAACGGTATCCGTGCCGCTTTATGTACTAACGAATACTGTGCAAAAATGTCAAGAAACCATAACAATGCAAACATTTTATGTATGGGTGCAAGAGTAACAGGCGTTGAACTTGCAAAATCAATTTTAGACACATTTTTAAAAGAAGAATTTGAAGGCGGAAGACATCAAGTCAGGGTTGACAAAATTATGAAATTAAAGTAAAATAAATGTAAAAAAAATGGAGGTTTTATTATGGGTAAAGTAACTGTTATGGATCATCCTCTTTTGATTCATAAAATGTCTCTTTTAAGAGATAAGAAAACAAGCAGTAAGGAATTTCGTGAACTTGTTAAAGAAGTAGCAATGCTTATGTGCTACGAAACAACAAGGGATTTAAGTCTTAAAGAAATTGAAATAGAAACACCTATTTGCACTGCTAAAACAAAGGTTATTTCAGGAAAAGCCCTTGCTTTAGTTCCAATTCTTAGAGCAGGTCTTGGTATGGTTGACGGTATGCTTAACCTTATCCCTGCAGCAAAAGTAGGTCATATAGGCTTATACAGAGACCCTGAAACATTCAAACCTGTTGAATACTATTGTAAATTACCAAGCAATATAGAACTTCGTGATGTTATCGTTTTAGACCCTATGCTTGCAACAGGCGGTTCTGCAATCGATGCAATCAGTTTACTTAAAGAAAAAGGATGTAGTAACATTAAGTTTGTTTGCCTGTGTGCTGCCCCTGAAGGAATAGAAGCACTTAAAGAAGCACATCCTGATGTTGATATATACTGCGGTGCTGTTGACGAAAAACTTAACGACCACAAATATATCGTTCCAGGTCTTGGCGACGCAGGAGATAGAATTTTTGGAACTAAATAGTTCCAGTTATATTGCCTGACGGCAGTTTTATTCGCCGTTGGCGAGTGGTATTGCCATTGTAGGGACAGGCGTCCCCGACTGTCCGCATTATGTTGTAGTTTTATTTACCTTAAGGCGATTTTACTAAAAAAATAACGGTAGGTTTTCACCTACCGTTTATTTTTTTACTATATTGCTCTGACAACCTTATCAGAACGCATACATTTTGTGCAAACATTGATTTTCTTTGTTTGACCGTTAACTATCGCTTTAACTTTTCTGATGTTTGGCTTCCAGGTTCTGTTGCTTCTTCTGTGAGAGTGAGAAACCTGAATTCCGAATACTGTACCTTTTCCGCAAACTTCACATTTAGCCATCGAAATACACCTCCTAATTGCAAAAATTATATAAAATAATTTTCTTCTTTTACTGATTACATTTTATTCTATCAAATATTTATTAAAAAATCAAGAGTTTTTTTATTTTTTTTGAATTTTATTTTCATTTCCCTTTATTTTTCATATAATAGAATGAAAAGGATGTGCCTTTATATGAAATCGCCAAACTTACGACGGTATAAATTTATACTTAAACAATCTATTGCAAAAATAAGTTTTTTTAAGATAATCTGCGTTTTTTTAATAGTGTGTTGTTTTTTACTTTTTGTAAATATTTATAACAATTCGTATAAACCGCAAATAAAAAACATTTCAGAACAAAAAGCCAATTACATATTAAATAACGCCGTAAATAACGGTATAAACGAGGTAATATTAAAAAACGAACTTTTATATGAAGATATGGTAACTTTGATTTCAGATAACGAGGGTAAAGTCTCTGCACTTATGACAAATTTAGTTACTGCAAACCGTTTAAAATCAGAATTTACGCTTAGCATCAATGAAAAAATCGCTTCTTTTTCTGAAATTACAATAGATATTCCACTTGGAAATTTAACAAAAATTGATACACTTTCAGGGCTTGGCCCGAAACTTAAGGTAAAACTTGTCCCCTCGGGCAGAGTAACAATTGACTTTAAAAATTCGTTTGAAGAAGCAGGAATAAATCAGACAAAACACGAAATTTATTTAGAAGCAAAATCAACAGCATCTATACTTATGCCAACAGGAATTTATTCAAAAACCGAAGTCGTATCAAAAATCCCTCTTTGCGAAAGCATAATTGTAGGAAAAGTCCCCGAAAGCCTGACACGCCTTGAAACAAGAGACGAAACATTAAGAGATGATATTTTGAATATTTACTAAGCACTTTATAACTTATTCATTGACTTTTGTGAATAATCATGGTATAATATGCATAGAATAAAGGAGCAATGTCGATATTGCTCTTTGCGCTGGCTGAAAAGCCCTGGTCCACCGTAAGGCGGGGAATTTCCCCGCCATTTTTTATATCTTAAAGAAAGGAGTGCGCTTGTGAGCAAGAAATTAAGTATATTTATCGATGAGTCGGGAGATTTCGGTCCATTTAAAGCACACTCTCCTTTTTATCTTATTACCATGATTTTACATAATCAAGATGTAGATATATCAGAAAATATTCAGGTTCTGGAAAGGCACTTGCACAACTTGAATTTTGATTATAAGGCAGTACATACCGGTCCAATAATTCGTCGCGAAGAAATTTATAAAACAATGTTTATGGAAGACAGGAAAAAGATTTTCAATGCATTATTTAACTTTGCGAGAAAATTGGATTTTAACTATATATGCACCTATGTTGACAAAAAGGATTGCGAAAATGTAATTGCAATGACCTCAAAATTATCAAGAGCCCTCGCAACCACTATAAATAACAATTTCGAGTTTTTTGATTCTTTTGATGAGATTGTAATTTATTATGATAATGGTCAAGTTGAACTTACAAAAATAATTACAACAGTTTTTAATGTGTTTTATTCTCATGTTGAATTTCGAAAGGTGTTGCCCGTCGATTATAAGTTGTTCCAAGTTGCTGATTTAATATGTTCATTGGAACTATTGGCATTAAAGGCAGAAACAAAGATTTTCACTAAATCTGAAATAGAATTTTTTTGTTCAATTAAAGATTTTAAGAAAAATTATATGAAACCAATTTATAAAAAGAAACTATAAGACATAACTTAGGACATCTTAAGCGATAATATTTTAAACATCTAATAAATTTCGACTTTACAAAGGGACGGTTTAGGGACTCACTCCAAATCGTCCATTTGTAAATTTATACAATTTTAATTTCTTCTATATTTTTTCACACCAAAGAAAAATATAGACAATAATGCAATAATCAATATTGTAATAAACCATATATTGTCAGAAGAACTATCACCATCAGTAATAAGTCCGCCCTCTGAATTTTCCATTCTTTCAATAAAATCAATCATGACATTATCGTTTGCTGATTTTATATCTGTAGGTTTATCCAAATCTATAAATATTTCTTGTTTACCGTCATTTATTAAAAATCCGTTTATTATAGATGTTTGTTTTATATATTTAGTACTTTTAAAATCAATGTTTTCTTTCTCTTTTGAAAAATTTTGAGAAGATACGCATAAAACTTTATAACCTGAATCAGTTTTTACAATTTCTGCTGTTGCAACCTCTCTCTTTGAAACTATTATCGGAAAATAATATTTATTATCTTCAACTAAATATGGGGATACGTTTTTTTCGCCATTATCATATGCTCTTTTTAGTTTTTTTAAATCAACATTATACCCTTTAATCCCATCACCAAAAGAAATGGTGTTTAAATCATCACTTTTTAAAATATTAAAATTTTCAGGGTCGCCTTTTAACGGAATTAAAATTGACTCATAATTTTCTATTGTGCCGTTTTTAAGCAACAATGCTATGTCATTTAGTTCATTGTTTTCACTTGCTGACGCAAAAACATTTATAATCAAAATAAATATGCATATTATAACTGTTTTCTTCACTGCCATTCCTCCGATTTAAACTATATATGTGCTATACTTTTTAGCAACTTAAAAATTTCTGATTTGTTTAATTCATATAATTCCAAATCCATTTTAATATTAGCAGATATATGGTCATTGTCATTTAAAAATACTTGTGCTTCTATAATATCTCCGATTTCTTTTGTATACAAAACAAGATTTTCATCAACATCCGTTTTTTTATAACCGCTCTCAACAACAAACTTGTCTGTTTGTTTGCCATAAGTTTCATAAACATAGATATAATTTTCTTTATTTCCATCAATGTATATGTATACTCCTGAATCAGGAGAAGCGTTTTGTTCTTTCGAACCATATCTATAAGATGACGTTTCACTTGCCCATGTTGACGGAAATGTTACAGTGAATCCAAATATACCATCAGTGTATGTGGAATACCCTTTTTCAAATTTATTTTCAATTTGCTGTTTTCGTCTTATTTCTTTCCAGAAGGGATTATTTGTTTTTTCTTGTTCTATTCTTTCGTTTAACTCAGATATAGTTGCATTCTGCAAAGTATAATTTGAATCTACACTCCTATTTTCTATTTTTTCTTCATTTGTGATATTCCATTTTCCTTGTTTCATACCAACTAAAATAAAATAATCCTCATCCGTTTTTAAATCACTGTCATCATGCACTAAAAACAAAACAACCCTTTCACCAACCTTAAAGTCAGGATAACCATCTGATAGCATTTTAGTGTTGGTTTCCTTGTTGTAACCTTTGTCAATTCTTACGGTTACATCTTTGTTTTCATACGCTCCCGACAATAAATCATCAATTCCGACTATTATATCCGTTTGAATAATGTTTCTTTTATTTTTATCTTTAAAGTCAGGGTTGCTCCATTTTCCATCACCTATATTTTTTACAGTACCGGCAATAATTATATCTGAATCTAATATAAGTTCTTGTTCGGTGCATATACCCATAACGCCCTGAACTTTTACTTCTTTAGGTTTAAGTCTTTGATAAATTAAGGTAGCAGCACTTCCCATAAAAATAGCTAAAGCTGCAATAATTATTATGCTTCTTGTAAACTTCATTTAATCACCTCTTTACTATGAATCTTACTTTCTAATAATGCTTTTGTATTTTTATATTGGTATTCAGATATATTCCCTGCATCATACATTGCCTCTATTGCTCCCAAAGCATCTATAATTTCTTCTTTTGTTCTGTAATTATAATTTATTATATTATCTAAAGAAGTAAATCTTGTAAATCCCATATTGTTCTTCCTTTCTTTGTTACATAATGTTCTGTATTATATTGTTATAACTTTAATCTTACATAATACCATTTAAAATTATTTATATCTCCGTAATACTCTGAAACACCATATATAATTACATCGTTTACCATTTTTTTTATTTTTACTAATTTGTTTTCTTCGAGTGATATAATTTTATATATTTTATTATCATCAAAGTTAAAAACACTTAAAGTTCTTGGAATAGATGTATTCCACAACAAGTATTTTTCAGATAGAGCTACTACATTTAAATTTACATTATTCATCTTCTCATACTCTATCCAATTTCCGTTTACCTTATATTCCCATGTATTATTATCAATGTTATATACACATATTTCTCCATCATAAAATGTAACATTTGGCTTTCCTTCGGTAACAATATATTTACTGTTAATATATGGATTAATAACATTCTCTTTAGTCAAAATTTTATATTTATCACCACTCGATATATTATATAAAAAACACTCTCCTTCGTAAGTTCCGTTTTCTTTTACTAAAGCCTTACACCAAACAATTTTATTTTCACTAATACGAGGGTATCCATATGCATGATTCGATAAATCTTCTCCTAAATAATCTATAGTTGTAATCTTGTCCTCTTTTATATCATATAATTTTATTGTTGCAGTAATTTCGTTTTTCTTGTCATAATCAAACGATATATAAGTTAAATAATCTGAAGTAATATCAATATTAGATGGTGCCAGATAGCCATATTCAATATAGCTATCCGGCAAAACTATGCCATTATCAGAGTCTACCTTCTTAATATTTTTTGTTATATAATTTGCATAATACAATTCCCAGCCACTACCATGCGTATAATCATTGATTGGCAACATATCAGCATTGGGACATTCCGACCATGCTATAATATTGTCCTTCATGTTTATGGTGTAAAGTTTGTTTGAATGACCATGCATAAAATCCCATTCTTCTATAAGTTGTCCTGTATTTAAATTGTATTCTTCAATACAATTATTTATGGAGTTATAGCATACCATATAATTATGCTCGTCTATATTTAGCGGAGTTATATAATTTATCTTTATTTTTTCATTTATCATTTTTCGCTCATTTATGATATTATTTTTTTCTCCTATCTCTATCTGTTCATTGGTTTTGTATGATACATTAGTCATCATACTTTTCGTGTTTTTATCTGTATTACTATATTTGTTACATGAAGATAAATTGAAAATGATAATCCAGATAAATAATAAGCATAATCTTCTTTTCATACAGTATTACTTCCTTAATTTATTATAATTAAAAAACAAGCCCCATATCATTAGTTAATACACCCATGGTAGCAAATGTAATTTGCATGTGTCTGTTTCCTAAATTTGACTTCTGATCATTACTGTCAAAATAATAGCAAATTCTTCTTGAAGGATCAGTAGCATCAAATCCTTCTCCTGCCACATAATGGTATATATCATTAGCCACCATAGTTTGATACCCCTGCAAATAATGAGAAGAACCTTTAACCTGGTGGACATCATAAATAACACCATATCCTCCAACAATTGTTGCTATGGCAGAATCTGTCATAGTTACATTCCAAGAAGATGCTGGAACCGCACTTGGCAAAAGAGTGTCATAATAAAAATTTAGACTTGAACCTCCATTTGAACTATTATATCTATTTAAAGTTGGGGCTATCCTGTTTAAATACGTTCCGCTTCCTCCTGCGGAAATTCCACAATAAGATGCAAGAACCGATTGTGAAACATTTATTCCTTTGCCTTTCAAAACCGCTTGTATAGATGCAGGCGCACAATAATTAGATGCCTCCTGCATTACTCCCGGCAAATTCAAATTCATTGATTGGTAATCACCTATAGCACGAGTTAAATTATTGCTTGCGTTACACTTAACAAAAGTTGATATTTCTAAGTCTTGATTATACCTTTTTATATATTCTTCAATACATTCAATCTCTGATTTCTCTAGTTCTCTCCTATTATTGTTTACATCATTCATTATTGATACAATTTGCTTAGATAATCGTGCTTTTTCCAAACCATTTTTTATTTCATTTTCCGTAAAAACGCCAATCCCTCTCGGATCACTTTTATCAAAATATTGTCCTTCTATCGCCTTATCTTCTACTTTAATTTCATGAGAAAA
>JAZOMN010000132.1:0-2376 GCA_045654005.1 Clostridia bacterium | reverse complement strand
AAAAGAAATATGGAAAAACTATAAAGGTACTGCTCAGGAACTTGAACTTCCTCTTGCTCCTAAACATTTCCTTAATTATTTTGAAGAAGATAACAGACCGCAAACTAAACTTGAAAGAAATTTAGAAGGCGGAATGGCAGTTTCAATGGGAAGATTAAGAGAAGATTCTCAATATGATTATAAATTTGTATGTATTTCTCACAACACATTAAGAGGTGCTGCAGGCGGTGCTGTTCTTATGGCTGAACTTCTTGCAAAACTTGGTTATTTAGATTAATTTGAAGGAGTTGACCCAAAATGAAAAAAACTGTTTTTACCGGTTCAGGTGTTGCAATTATTACACCGTTTAACGAAAACGGCATTGATTTTGACAGTCTTGGAAATCTTATTGATTTTCATCTTGCCAATAATACAGATGCTATAATTGTTTGCGGCACAACAGGAGAAGCTGCAACAATGCCTGACGACGAACATTTATCTGCTATAGAATATACTGTAAAAAGAGTTAACAAAAGAATCCCTGTTATTGCAGGGACAGGAAGTAACGATACCGTTCACGGTATTAAGCTAAGTAAAGAGGCTGAAAAATTAGGGGCAGACGCTTTGCTTGTTGTTACACCTTATTACAACAAAACAAACAAACAAGGTCTTATAAATCACTTTGTTGCAATTTCTGAAAGTGTTTCTATTCCGATAATTTTATATAATGTTCCATCAAGAACAGGTATGAACATATCTTTGGAAGTTTTAGAAGAATTTACAAAAATTGATAATATCGTTGGTATTAAAGAAGCAAGTGGTAACGCTTCATACTTAATGGAACTTGCTGCAAAATACGGCGACAGATTTGATATTTATTCAGGAAATGACGATATAATTGTCCCTGTTATGTCTGTCGGCGGAAAAGGTGTTATTTCAGTTCTTGCAAATGTTTTACCAAAAGAAACTCATGATATATGTCAGTTATATCTTGACGGCAAAACAGAAGAAAGTATGAGACTGCAGTTTAAATACCTTGATTTAATCAATTCTCTTTTCTGTGAAGTTAATCCAATACCTGTTAAAACAGCACTAAATCTTATGGGATATAATGTTGGAATGTTAAGAATGCCACTATATGATATGGATGAAAAGAACAAACAAAGACTTATCAACTCTCTTAAGGGCGCAGGTATTAAATTAGTTTAAGGAATGATTACTTATGATAAATATAATGTTAAGCGGTTGTAACGGAAAAATGGGAAGAGTTATAACCGAAATTGTCAATCAAGATATTTGTGCAAACATAATTTGCGGGATTGACATTGATACTACAAAAAATTATGATTATGAAGTTTGCAAAACTCCGTCTGAATTTGTGGGAAAAGCAGATGTTATAATTGATTTTTCGCATCCGTCTGCTTTTTATCCGCTGATGGAATATGCTAAAAAAACAAGTACACCTATAGTTGTTGCTACAACAGGTTTATCAAAAGAGCAAATAGAAGAAATTAAAGAGACATCAAATGTTATCCCTGTTTTCTACTCTGCAAATATGTCTATCGGTGTTAACTTAATAATTGATTTAGCAAAAAAAGCAACTAAACTTCTATCCGATAAATTTGACATTGAGATTGTAGAAAAACATCATAATCAGAAAATTGACGCTCCAAGTGGTACAGCACTTGCCATTGCAGATGCAATAAACGAAGAACTTAATAATTCTTACGAATATGTTTATGACAGGCACAGCGTAAGAAAGAAAAGATCAAAAACTGAAATTGGTATTCATGCAGTACGCGGAGGCACAATTGTCGGCGAACATGATGTTATTTTCGCAGGCAATAATGAGGTTGTTACCTTATCCCACCTTGCAACAAGCAAAGAGATTTTTGCAGAGGGTGCGGTAAAAGCGGCAAAATACCTTGCAGGTAAAGCCCCGGGATTATATAATATGAATTCTTTGATCAAAGATATATAAACACTTTTAAAGGAGATTTTTAAATGTCGGAAATCTTAATTACCGATACAAAAGAAATCGCTTTAATTACAGTTAAAAATTTGCCTGATAATATTTTTTATATATCAAAAATACTTGAAATAATAAATGAAGAAAACATAAAGATTGATTATTTCACAAAACAATTTTATTTAAAAGATAAAATTTCAATTTCGTTTACTGTTAAACAAAATCTTATAAGTAAAGTATTTGATGTTATAAAAAAGGTCAGGGAGTTTATTCCTGAAGTATCTACCGAAGTATTTGGCAATAACGCAAAAATACAGATGAAGATATCCCAAAATGAAAATTGTTTTTTAACACTTATTAAAATTGTTAAAAAAGCAACTTTAATAAAAGCAAATCTTAATATACTTAATTTTACGGATAACGAAATA
>JAZOMN010000131.1:0-1412 GCA_045654005.1 Clostridia bacterium | reverse complement strand
GCATCAAATCCTTTTGAAATGTAATATAAAAGGAAAGACAGGGAATAAAATCCCTGTCTTTTCTTTATATCTGATATTTTTTTCCGCTCTGAAGATGCTGATGCAGTTCTTCTTTATACATTCTGCACCATTGTGCATTTGTATCAAATAACAAACAATTTGAACAATCAATATTTTTCAAATCGCACTTTTTTTCAAATGCTGGAATTGTTTCATCTTCAGGTTTATTTTTTCTATTTCCTATATTAATATGTATCACCTATCCTTTCTGATGGCTCTGTAAAGTTTGTTTTCATTCGGAACTGATGGCGGATTTTGTCATCAGAATAAAATGTTATTTGATTGAATATCTGACTGAATTCAGGTTCTTTGATTAATTTCTGCAATTCAACATATGATTTAACACCTGCCTTGATACATTCAATAGGCTTGACATCTATATAATAAACTAAATCGTTTATATCTAATTCATCAATATCTGCCTGATTGCGCAGAATATCCTTTGTAATCAAATTGCAGATGTATCTTGCGGTTATATCTTCCGCAGCATAAAGTATGTAAAAATCGGCATCAGATTCCGTCTGCAAGGCAATTATCAATACAGGTGATAATTTATACTGTTCTTTAATAGTATCAATTACAGACGATTCAAGCACCATATCAGACTGCATCCAGTCTGTTGTTGTTGCTATGGAATTGTTATTGACTTTCAATACAGATGCAATTTCATTTGAATTCTGATAAACATTATCGCAGAATTCAAGAACAACCTTTGCACCTGTTGGTGTTTGAATCAGTTTTCTATCACCTGCTTTTATATCCATAGACATTACATCAATTCCAAAATTTTCAAAATATGGATTGAATCTTGAAACAGTATTTCCTATAAGAAAAACCTTTGCACCCCTGTTTCTGGTTATGGTTGATATAACTGAATTAAATCTTTGCCATTCGTTACGGATATAAACACCATCTTCCGAAACAAATTCTTCAAAAATGATATATTTATAGTTATCGTCATATTGTTTTGATTTATATTTGCCTGAAAGAGAAAGTGAAAACTGTTTACAAATAGGATTTTCACCTAAATAAATCGCATTATCTTTCACCTTGAATTTTTTGTGATATTCTTCAAGCGCATATTTTTCTCGCCTTTGAGGCTTTTGGTTTGGACTGGCTTGCCAATGCATTCCTGTAAAATGAGAAATATCAATTCCAAATTCTTCAATTTTTTTCTTAAGGGTTTGTTGAGTCCCTCCACCTTGCTTTCTTCCTGCTTTTCTTAATACTTCAGCATAAGAATAACTATCTGAACAAAGTTCGGTGAGCCATTGTTTATCATATTGACGCAAATAAATCACTTCCTTTCATTTATATATGAAAGTTGTGTCTACCAGATTTATTGCGTCTGC
>JAZOMN010000130.1:0-1775 GCA_045654005.1 Clostridia bacterium | reverse complement strand
TGAAGAATATTACAAAAAAGCAATGGATTATAAAAAACTAAATGATTTTTCAAATCAGTTTATAAACTCAATTTCCGACTAAAAAATCCTGTTTGTCATTAAGTTCATAACTTATAAGAGAAGATGATGCTAAATTTTCTTTATTTATATCAATTTTTGTTATTCTGTTGTTATTATAAGTAGTATAATAATAAATACCCTTATCGGTATTACAGCAAGAGGTGTAGTTTGTTTTTTCGAACGAGTTTTCGAAAATGCAAACGCACCCTTTTTGCTGATACACAGAGTAAAGAATATGGAAAAACTGTGTTACAGAACTTTCCTCGTCATTATCGCATACAGAATTAAGTTTTGTAAACACTCCTCTTACAAATCTTGACATTGAAGATAAATCTCCAGGAATACCTATTCCACCCATACCTCTTGAATATATATCAAGTTCAATACTTTTTGAAAACAAATTTTCAGGCTCTTTATTTGAGATGTTTATATAATTATTCAAGTTATGAAGTTGCATATTAAAGGTTGGATTATTGGTCAGAACACCTGTTCTATTTTCGTATATAAAGTTTCCGTCCCGAGTTGTTTCAAAAACAATAGATTCTTCTTTATCTGAAAACATAAAATGAAGAGGTGTCAAGGCATATTTTTCATTAAAGGGTATATCTAAAAGATTGATATTTTCAAGCATTTGCCTTACTTCATAAATATTCGAACATTTTGAAAGAACAAAAAGAGGAAGTTCATAAGGAGTTAAATTTATTTTATCTTCCTTGTAACTGTTATATTTAGCATTATTAGGAAAATTAAGCCCTGCAAAAGACACTCCTTTTTCATTGGTTAAATCAAAATATAAAGGATAGTTTTCCTCTATTATTCCCATCCCAATAAAAGAAAAGTGATTTGTAAGTTCTTCTTGATGTTTGAATTTTAAAATATAATTTTGGGGAGTTATTATAACTTTTTCACCAAATGAATGTTCATAATCTAAATTTCTGCCAAAATAATGGTCTTTTGTTTTAAACGAGATTGCAGTACACATATCATATTCCTCCTTAGAAATAGTATGTTACAAAACAAAAAAAATACTCTTTAAATTAAAGAGTATCAAAAATATCAAATATTATTTTATTAACTATATTTCCGTTAGCCTTGCCCGAAGTTTTTTTCATAACAAGCCCCACGATTGTTTTAAGAGCGTTTGTTTTCCCTTTTTTATAATCTTCTACAACTTTACTGTTACTTAAGATAATATCTTTTACTACAGGATATAAAATTTTTTCATCATTAATTTGCCATAAATCCATTTCTTCGGTTATATCTTTTGGCAACCTTGAAGTATCCCACATTCGTTCTAATATTTTCTTTGCAGATTGCGGATTGATTAAATTATTTGAAAGCAATTTTGAAAGTTCGGTTAACTGATTTTTAAAAATTTTAATTTCTCCGTTTTGGGATAGTTTAAAAACTCCGTTAACCAAAAGATTAGCAAGTGTTAATTTACAATCAGCGTTTTCTAAGCATTCATCAAAAAAATCTGCTGCATTTTTCTTAGATACTATAAGTTCAGCATCAAAAGAAGATAAATTATATTTATTTATATATTTTTCTATTCTTTTATCATAAAGTTCGGGAATACTACTTTTAATACTTTCAACAAGTACTTTTTTTATGATAAGTTTATCTAAATATGGTTCAGTTTCATAACCGTAAACAGAAGAATTTTCCTTTGTTCTCATAGACAAGGTTATACCTTTATCGCTGTCATATTTCCT
>JAZOMN010000129.1:0-8724 GCA_045654005.1 Clostridia bacterium | reverse complement strand
TATTAAAGGAGGATTGTTATGAAAACAAAATTTTTAAGAAGAAATCTGATTATTCCTGCAATTGTAATTGTTGCAGCAGGACTTATCTGGGGAGCAATAAGATTAGCAACTCCTGAAGTAAGAACATATATGATGAACTGGACCGATCAGCAAGAAACTTTTGATGAAGCGTACGAAAATTCTACCACTGTCATTTTAGGAAAAGTGAATAGTACAAAAACATATGAATATAAGATGGTTGTATTTACAATGGCTGATGTTGAGCCGATAGAGGTGTTAAAGGGTGAATCAAGAAGTTTATATAAAGTGTTATTTACAGGTGGAAAATTAAACAATGTAATATATCAAACTGAATATGGTAAACTGCCATCGGAAAATGATACTTATTTGTTTTTATTGACACCTCGTGAAACTGAGGGCGAATATATACCTATAGGCGGTTATCAGGGATTGTTTGAAGTTGATGCTAGTTCAAATAAAGCCAAAAATATTACTACCGATATTAAGATAAAATCCTTTAATCAGGGAAATAATCTTGAACCAAGTGTTGTGGGTAAAAGCGTAGAAGAACTTGTTAAAGAGAAAATCTAAAATTACTATGAGGGTGTTTAAAAAGTCAATTTTTAAACACCCTTTCTCTTCAGGGGATAGGGAAAAAGATTCAGAATGGACAAACTTAGTCCGAAGGTGTATGTTATACATCGAGAGGCTAAGTTTGTTCATAGCAAAAAGTTGTTTAATTTCATAGATTTTGTAAAAATCTTTACCTTTTATTATGTAATATCAATATTTTTTTAATTACAATTAGAGATATATTCTACTTTTTGCGGTCTGGAGTTTTTTAATATCCCCTGACCTTTTTTATTTGACTTATTACATAAAATTTGATATTATAAAAGATGAAAAAATATATTGAAAGGTAATAAAATGATACGCATTGATAAATATTTATCCAATATGGGAAAAGGGTCAAGAAGTGAACTTTCAAAGATTATTAAAAAAGGTTCAGTAACTGTTAACGGAACGGTTATAAAAGATACGTCATATAAAGTTGACGAAACGAAAGATATCGTAAGTTTTATGGGCGAAGAAGTGACTTTTAAGAAAAACTTATATATTATGCTTAATAAACCTAAAGGATATGTAACAGCAACTGAAGATAATTATAATAAAACAGTTCTTGATTTAATAGATGACCCTCTTATTAAAAAAAGAGTTGCACCTGCAGGACGGCTTGATATAGATACCGAAGGTTTTGTCTTTTTAACGGATGACGGAGACCTTAATCATTTTATAACAGGGCCTAAATGCCATGTAAGAAAAAGATACCTCGTTCATTTAAGAGATAAATTAAATAATGATGATATTATAAAACTTGAAAAAGGCGTTATACTTGATGACGGATATTTAACTAAAGAAGCAAAGGTAATTAAGATCGAAGAAGATAAATGCTTAATTGATTTATACGAGGGCAAATTTCATCAGGTAAAGCGAATGTTTGAAGCGGTTTCAAACAAGGTTATATATTTAAAAAGAATTATTATAGGAAATTTAATATTAGACGAGAATTTAGAACTTGGCGAGTACAGAGAACTTAACGAAGAAGAAATAGAACTTATAAAAGGAAAGGAATTATAAAATGGATATTACAAAGGTATTAGCAGAAGAATTTAAAATAAACTTATGGCAGGTGGAAAATACTGTCGCTCTTATTGACGAGGGATGCACCATTCCTTTTATAGCCAGATACAGAAAGGAAAAAACAGGCTCTTTGGACGACCAGCTTTTAAGAGAACTTTTTGACAGACTTACATATCTTAGAAACTTAACCCAAAGAAAAGAAGAAGTTATCCGTCTTATAGACGAGCAGGGTCAACTTACTGACGAACTTGTTTTAAGTATAAATAATGCTAAAACTTTAACCGAAGTTGAAGATATTTACAGACCATATAAACCTAAAAAGAGAACAAAAGCAACTATCGCTAAAGAAAAAGGTTTAGAGCCTCTTGCAATTAAAATCTATCTTCAGAATATATTTGAGGGGGATATTTTGGAAATTGCCAAAGAATATATAGATGAAGAAAAAGAAGTTTTAACTGTAGAAGACGCATTGGAAGGAGCAATGCATATAATAGCAGAAAATGTTTCTGATAATGCAGAAATAAGAAAGAAATTAAGAAGCCTTATATTAAAACAGGGACTTATTGAAAGCAAAAACTCGAAAGAGGAAAATTCAGTATATGAAATGTACTATGATTATAAAGAACCTGTTCTTAAAGTTGCTAATCACAGAATCCTTGCTATGGACAGAGGCGAAAACGAAGGCGTTTTAACTGTTAAAATAACTATTCCTGAAGAAAATGCACTTGAACTTATTTATAACGAAATTATAATAAATACTAACAGTATCGGATATTCTTACATAAAAGAAGCTTGTGACGATGCTTATAAAAGACTTATTTTCCCGTCTGTTGAAAGGGAAATGAGAAATTATTTAACCGAAAAAGCACAGGAAGACGCAATTAAAGTTTTTGCTGTAAATCTTAAAAACCTTCTTTTACAGGCACCGTTTAAAGGTAAAACTATTTTAGGTTTAGACCCTGCATATAGAACAGGTTGTAAAATAGCGGTTATTGATAAAACAGGTAAAGTTCTTGATACCTGCGTTATTTACCCAACACCGCCTCAGAATAAAGTTGAAGAAGCAAAAAATAAAATTCTTTCTCTTATTAAAAAATATGATGTAGATTTAATATCAATCGGTAATGGTACTGCATCAAAAGAGTCTGAAATTTTTGTTGCCGACCTTATTAAAGAAACTGATAAGGAAGTATATTATATAGTTGTATCAGAAGCGGGTGCATCAGTATATTCTGCATCAAAACTTGGCGCAGAAGAGTTTCCTGATTTTGATGTTGCTCTAAGAAGCGCCGTTTCTATAGCAAGAAGACTGCAGGACCCTCTTGCTGAACTTGTTAAAATTGACCCGAAAGCCATAGGCGTAGGTCAGTATCAGCACGATATGAATCAGAAGAGACTTTCAGAATCACTAAAAGGTGTTGTTGAAAACTGCGTTAACTCGGTTGGAGTAGATGTAAACACTGCTTCTCCGTCACTTCTTTCTTTTATATCGGGAATAAATTCAACCGTTGCTAAAAATATTTTAACTTACAGAGAAGAAAACGGAGAATTTAAAACAAGAAAAGAACTTTTAAAAGTTCCTAAACTGGGCGAAAAAGCATTTTTGCAATGTGCAGGTTTCTTGAGAATATCAGGAGGAAAAAATATTTTAGATAATACATCTGTTCACCCTGAAAGTTACGATGCCGCACTGAAACTTTTAGATATTTTAGGATATGAAAAAGAAGATATAGGAAATCTTAGCGACATAGATAAAAGAGCAGAAGAATATAAAAAATCTAAAATATGCGAAGAATTAAATATAGGTTTACCGACTTTATCGGATATAATCTTAGAACTTAAAAAACCGGGAAGAGATATAAGAGATTCTGCTCCTAAACCTGAACTTCGCTCTGACCTTCTTGATATCAAGGATTTAAAACCTGATATGCTTCTTACAGGAACAGTAAGAAATGTTATTGATTTTGGTGCCTTTGTTGATTTGGGGGTACATCATGACGGGCTTTTACATATCTCACAGATTTGCGATAAATATATAAAACATCCGTCAGAAGTTCTTTCTGTCGGTGATATAGTTAAAGTTAAGGTTTTAAGCGTTGATGTAGAAAAAGGCAGAATTTCACTTACTATGAAATAGGAGAATAAAATGGACACTTACTTGGAATTTCTTATAAAACAAAAATATACATTTGGGAAAATAGTCTTACTGATATTTTTATACTCGGTAGCAACTATATTATCGCTTGGAGTATTCATTATTGCTATTGTAAATCCTGCTGTTATGCAACTATCAGGCTTTATTGTTGCACTTATTTTCTTTGGTGTATGGTTTGTAAATAAAAGGCTTAGTGTAGAATACGAATATATTGTTACAAACGATGAACTTGATGTTGACAGAATTGTTGCCAAAAGGTCAAGAAAAAGGCTTGTAACTGTATCTGTTAAAAATTTTGATGATTTCGGTGTTGCAGAGGATAATATTATTTTTAAGAAAAAAAGGGATTTTAAAGTCGTTTTAGATGCAAGTATCGGAAAAGGAAGTATCAACAGATACTATGCAACTTTTTATAACAAACACGGCGACAGAATGCTTTTAATATTTAATCCTACAAGTAAAATGATTGATTCATTTAAAATTTATAATCCGAAAGTTATAAAATAGAGGTATTATTATGTATTTAGCCTTATCAGCACATATTAAACAACTTGATAAGTTAGCATGTGAAAAATATAATTTTTCCATATCTGAACTTATGGAAAATGCAGGTAAAAGTATATTTGAGGAAATTAAAAAAGATAATCTTGGAAACGATTATTCAATTTTTTGCGGAAAAGGCAATAACGGAGGAGACGGTATTGTTCTTTCCAAGTACTTAAAGTGTGACGGGAATAATGTTGCGGTATATTTAACCTGTAAGATAGAAGAATTTAATGAGGTTGTTTTGGAAAAATATCAGGATGCCTTAAACTGTGGTGTTGAATTTAAAGAATTTACCGATGAGGTGTCTCAGAATTCAATAATTATTGATGCACTTTTAGGTATCTCGGCAAACGGCGAGCCAAGAGGCAACATTAAAGAAGCGATTGACAAAATATCAAGACTTAAAAATACAAAAATTTCGATAGATGTACCAAGCGGTGTGAGTGCAGATACGGGTAAAGTTTCACAAAGTGTTATTAAAGCAGATTATACATATACATTAGCGCTTGATAAGGTCGGGCTTAATGTATATCCTGCAAAATCCTATTTGGGAAAGAAAAAAGTTCTTGATATAGGCATACCTTCCCAGTGCGTAAATGAACTTGTTTTTAAAAATCATCTTACAGATATAAAAACCGTAAAAACACTTCTTCCCAAAAGAAATCCTGATTCACATAAAGGCGATTTCGGCAAAGTAGGAATTATAGGTGGAAGTCTTGGGATGTCAGGCTCGGTGTGTTTATCTGCCATGGCGGCACTTCGAAGCGGTTGCGGACTTTGTTATGTGTTTGTGCCTGACGAAATTTTTTCTATCGTTTCAACCAAATTAACCGAAGCAATAATTGTAAAAGAAAGTGAAATTTCAAATTATCTTGATAAACTTGATGCAATTGCAATAGGAATGGGATATTCTCAAGATTCAAAGAAAAAGCATATAATAAAACTGATAACTCAAAAATTTTCAAAGCCTGTTGTGTTTGATGCGGGAAGCATCAGTTACTTAGGTTTAAATAAAGAGTTATTTAAAAATAAAAAATGCTCTGCAGTTTTAACTCCTCACACAGGTGAATTCTCCAAACTTATAAATATGGATACAGAGGAAATAAATTCAAGCAGAATGTATTTAACTACTAAATTTGCCAAAGAATTTAATTCAGTTGTGCTTTTAAAAGGTGCAGCAACACTTACAGGAGGAACTGACGGCAATTTAAGAATAAACCCTACAGGTAACTCAGGAATGGCTACTGCAGGTTCGGGAGATGTTTTGTCGGGAATAATTGCAAGTCTTCTTGCACAGGGCGTAAATAATTTTGATGCGGCAAGTTTAGGTGCGTTTATTCACGGGTTGTCGGGTGATTTGGCAATTTCAGATAAAACGGAATATGGTTTGATTGCTAAAGATATAATTGATTATATTCCAAAGGCTTTTAGTTTAATTTTAAAATCTTAAAAAATATTTAGTAAAGATTGTTATAATTAAGAAAAAATAAGTAAATTATAATAAGGGTGAAAGTTGAAATGGATTTTCAAGAGTCAAGAACGTGGGTTGAAATCAATCTGGATATTTTTGAAAATAATCTTAAAATTATAAGAAAACATATTGGGGACAGTGTCAAACTTCTTGCAGTTGTAAAAGCGGATGCTTACGGGCATGGCGCGGTTCAACTTGCTAAAATATGCGAAGAAAATGAAGTCGACCATTTTGCTGTGGCATGTTTAAAAGAAGGCGTTGAACTAAGAAATGCAGGAATAAAAAAACCAATACTTGTTCTTTCTTATATTGATTATGATGATATAGATAAAATAATTCAGTATGACCTTATTCCTACTGTTTATGACTTTGAATTTCCGAATATCTTAAATCAACATCTTAAGAGTATTAACAAAATTTCAAAAGTTCATATAAAACTTGACACAGGGATGACAAGGCTTGGCTTTGATGCTTCTTCTGTCAGCGATACAATAGCGGAGATTGAAAAAATAAATAACCTTTCCAATATTGAAATAGATGGGATATTTACTCATTTTGCCGATTCTGACAATGAAGATCTCAACTATTGCCAAAGGCAGCAGGAAATATTTTCATTTGTTTTAGAAAAACTTGAAGATAAAGGCATTAAAATTCCTTTGAAGCATACTTGTAACAGCGCAGGAGTTATTGCTTGCAGGGATAAACATCTTGACATGGTAAGATGCGGAATTATACTTTACGGATATTATCCCGAAGTCCATTTGAAAGATATCTTACCAGGCATTAAACCATTCCTTAGCTGGAAAGCCAAAATTTCTCAGGTAAGAGAAGTTTTATATGACACTACAGTTGGTTACGGAAGAACAAAAAAAGTTTCAAAAGGCACAAAACTGGCTGCCATCTCTGTAGGTTATGCAGACGGATACAGAAGAAGTCTTTCGAATAATTTTTATGTTCTTATAAACGGTAAAAAAGCACCTGTAGTCGGCAGAGTTTGTATGGACCAGATTATAGTTGATATAACAGGAATTTCCGATGTAAAAAAAGGAGACGATGTTATTTTAATCGGCAAAAGCTATGAAAATGAGATTACTGCAGACGATATGGCAAACAAGACTGGAACTATAAGTTATGAAATTTTGTGTGATATTGCCAAACGTGTTGAAAGGGTATATATAAGAGATAAAAAATAGGTAAATTTTGATGTTTGACTATATGTATAAAAAATAGTATAATGATTTCACGGAGAAATTATCCCTAAAAATAAAAAAGGGGAGGCAATAACCTTGGAATTATTAGAAAAAGTCGAAATTGAAATACCAAAAACATTATATGATGATTTAAAAAAATTAAATATTGATATTAAAAATGAAGTAATTAACGCGCTTTATAAAAAAGTAAGATGTTCTTTTTTAGAAAATGATTTAAAGGAAGGATATCTTAAAATGGGCGATATAAATTTGGGGTTTGCAAAGATGTGTTTGGAGGCAGATGAAGATGCTCTTAAAGTAACAGAGCAGTATTTGACGGAGTGTGAATAAATTTGCAAATCAAGCGTGGAGATATTTATTACGCTGATTTAAGCCCTGTGATAGGTTCTGAACAAGGAGGAATACGTCCTGTTGTTATAGTTCAGAATGATGTTGGCAATAAGTACAGTCCAACTGTAATTGCGGCGGCGATAACCAGCAAAATAAATAAAGCAAAACTGCCTACTCATATAGAGATAGATGCAGAAACATTTGGATTGCCTAAAGATTCGGTTGTCTTAACTGAACAGGTAAGAACAATTGATAAAAAGAGATTAAGGGAACGAATTGGTCATTTAAATGATGACTATATGTATAAAGTAAGTGATGCTTTAAGTATAAGTTTCGGACTTATATAATTTAACTAAGGAGCGAGGAAATGAAAAAGAAAATTTTATTGTCACTAAGTTTACTGGCGATTATATCGGCAAGTTTTTTTACAGCAGTCGGAACAGATGACCCTCTTATTACCGAAAGTTATCTTAATGATGTATTTATGCAGGAAGTAAAAGACTACATAGATGCAAATAAAGGTGGTTCGTCTTTTGAAGTCCTTTCGGTAGAAAAAGGAAAGACTTTTATTGGTATGAGCGGTTGCGAAGTAATTTTAAGGCAAGGTAAAGCAGAAATAATAGGCTCAAGCCTTGGCGGACTTTCTGATGTAACAATGGCAGGGGATTTATCTACGGGCTATGATATGCCCGCAAATCATCTTCTTATCATTCCAAGAGATGATGGAAGAGGTTTTAAGGCGATAACCGATGTTGTAATTATGGTTAAAGGAAACTACAAAATAAATTAAATATTGACATAATTTTCATTTTGTTATATAATGTGATTAACAAGGGGAGCCTAAATGAGTTTATACTCAGGCTGAGAGGAAGGTTTGACTTCGACCCGTAACCTGATTTGGATAATGCCAACGTAGGGAATATTTTATGCGCGCATAATATACCACAGGTCTTGTTACCTGTGGTTTTTTTGTAAAATTTTACCGGGTTTTTCCTTGTTTTATTTATGGAAAATTTATTAAAGAAAGGAAAAAATTATGAAACAAAAAACATTTAATTTAACAAGAGCATCGGTTATGATTGCTCTTTCTTCGGCGCTGTCATTTTTTAAGATAATAGAACTTGCAAACGGTGGTTCGGTTACAATGGGAAGTATGGTTCCTATTATTCTTATATCGTTTGTTATAAATGCAAAATGGGGGATATTATCTTCCTTTGTATATTCTCTTATACAAATGTTAATCGGCGGAATTGCCGCACCTCCAACGCAAAATTTTCTGTATTATTTTTTAGTAATAATGCTTGACTATGTAGTCGCATTTACCGTGCTTGGTTTAGGAAGAACAGTCTCATTTTTTATAAAAAATAAAA
>JAZOMN010000128.1:0-1648 GCA_045654005.1 Clostridia bacterium | reverse complement strand
GTTTAGACGTGCGTGACGGGCGTGTTGTTAAAGGTGTGAATTTCGAAGGAATTTCAGATGTTTCTTCGCCGATAGAACTTGCAAAATATTATAGCCAGTCAGGCGCTGATGAACTTGTTTTTTATGATATAACAGCATCTTTTGAAGGTAGAAAACTTTTTACTGATATTTTAAAAGAAGTTGCAAGAAATATATTTATACCTTTAACAGTTGGCGGAGGTATAAATACTTTAGACGATTTTGACAGAGTTTTAAAATGCGGTGCGGATAAAGTAAGCGTCAATTCAGGGGCGATAAAAAACCCAAATCTTATAAAAGAAGCGTCCGAAAAATACGGTAGCCAATGTGTTGTTATATCTTCTGATATAAAGCGTGTTAATGGTAAATTTAGCGTTTTTGCTAAAGGCGGCAGAGAAAACACAGGATTAGATGCAATAGAATGGATAAAAAAATGTGTCAACTTAGGAGCAGGGGAAGTTGTTGTAAATTCAATTGATACTGACGGTGTTAAACAAGGCTTTGATTTGGAACTTTTAGAACAAGTTTGTAATGCTGTATCTGTTCCTGTTATTGCATCAGGCGGAGCAGGAAATATTACTCATTTTATTGAACTATTTAAGAGTGTTCCAAATGTTGACGCGGGACTTGCTGCTTCAATTTTTCACTTTAACGAAGTGAAAATAAAAGATTTAAAAGAAGAACTCAAAAAAAATAATATAGATGTGAGGTTATAAAAATGATTAATATTGATAATTTAAAGTTTGATGAAAAAGGACTTATACCTGCAATAGTTGTTGATGAGGTTACTAAAAAAGTTCTTACCTTGGCATACATGAATAAAGAAAGTTTAAAAATTTCAATAGATAAAAAAATGACTTGTTTTTATTCGCGTTCAAGAAATGAATTGTGGTTAAAAGGCGAAACAAGCGGAAATTATCAGCATATAGTATCAATCACTGCAGATTGCGATAACGATGCATTAGTTGTTGTTGTAAATAAAGAAGGGCCTGCGTGTCATTTGGGAAATGACAGTTGTTTTGAAAATGAATTATTTAAAAATGAAGAACTTTCTGAATTTTCATTATCAGGTCTTTTAGAATTATTAAAATCAAGAAAAACAGAGAAAAAAGAAGGCTCATATACAACATATCTTTTTGAAAAAGGTATTGATAAAATACTTAAAAAAATTGGCGAAGAATCCACTGAAGTTATTGTTGCAGGAAAAGGTAACGATAAAAAAGAAACTATATATGAAATTGCAGACCTTGCTTATCATGTTATGGTTTTAATGGTAGAAATGGGAATTTCTTACGAAGATATTCATAAAGAACTTGCTTCAAGACATATTATTGACCATAAAGTTAAACAGGAGAAAATGACTAAATGATTTCACAAGATTTTCATATACATAGTACAATATCTGACGGAAAGAGTTCTTTAGAAGATATTGTAAAAGCAGGAATTGATTTAAAATTAGAAAAAATAGGATTTTCTGATCACAGTTATACCGAATTTGATTTATCTTACTGTGCAACATTAGAAGGATTAAAAGAATACAAAGAAGAAGTTAATAGATTAAAAAGTAAGTATAAAAATAAAATCGAAATTTATCTTGGTATTGAAATGGACTATTATTCTGATTATCCTA
>JAZOMN010000127.1:0-8435 GCA_045654005.1 Clostridia bacterium | reverse complement strand
TACTTCCTCGGTGGTCGTGCGATGGGGCCTTGGGTTACCGCAATGAGTGCTCAGGCATCAGATATGAGTGCATGGTTACTTATGGGGCTTCCTGGAAGTATCCTTGCGTTTGGATTAGGTCAGGCATGGATTGGTATCGGTCTTGCAATAGGTACTGCTCTTAACTGGATATTTATTGCAAAGAGATTAAGAAAATTCTCTAAAGCATCAGGCGATGCTATCACAATGCCTCAATATTTGTCAAACCGTTTTGTGACTTCAAATCCTGCACTTAAAATAATATGTGCAATAGTTTTTTTAGTAAGTTTTACATTATATGTTGCATCTGCGTTTTCTGCAGGTTCAAAAGTGTTCAGTGATTTATTCCCTGCACTTGGCGAACAGAATGCAATGATAATTTTTGCAGTAATTATACTTGTATATACTTTTTTGGGCGGTTATAAAGCAGTATGCTGGACTGATTTTTTCCAGGGATTTTTAATGCTTATTGCTCTTATTACAGTTCCGATTGTTGTTGCATTTACCAAAACACTTGATGTAACAGCATTATCAACTATAACAACAGCAGGTGGTACCGTTTATCCGTTTACAACCAACTTGTTCAGCGCAAGTGCTACAGAAATTATTTCTGGTCTTGGCTGGGGGCTTGGATATTTCGGTATGCCTCATATTTTAGTTCGTTTTATGGCGATAGAAAAACCGAGTATGGTTAAAAAGAGTGCTACAGTTGCAATTATCTGGGTTATTATAACTTTATTTGCAGCAATTGTTATAGCATATCTTGGAAGAATGGTTATTGGTGCTGAACTTTTAGAAGCAGGTAAACAGGAACTTGTGTTTGTTACACTTGCAAGAAGATTGTTCCCGGGATTTATCGCAGGCATACTTCTTGCTGCAATTATTGCTGCGTCAATGTCAACTGCTGACTCTCAGTTACTTGTTGCTTCATCTTCGTTTACAAGCGATATATATAAACCTATAATAAGAAAACAAGCAAATGAAAAAGAAATTTTATGGGTAGGAAGAATTGTTGTAATAGTTGTATCCGTTGTTGCATTCTTTATTGCAAACAGTAAAGGTGAAGGCGCTCAGGCAGTTATGGATATGGTTTCAAATGCGTGGGCATTGTTTGGAGCGGCATTCGGACCAGTTATGATTTTATCGTTATTCTGGAAACGCCTTACATATAACGGCGCTCTTTCAGGCATTATATCAGGTGCAGTAGTTGATATATTATGGTTAGTTTATATGTCATACACCGGAATTTACGAATTAGTTCCTGCGTTTATTGTAAGTTTAATTGTAACCGTTCTGGTTTCTTTGATTGATAAAAAACCGTCAGAAGAAATTATTGCAATTTTTGATAAAGCTACTGATAACGCTATTGATGATTAGAATAAATTTTAAAGAACAGGCGATGCTTAAAAAGTTAAATTTTAAGCATCGCTTTTTTGCTATTATATTGACATTGAGTTCGGTTAAGTGATATAATTAAATGAAAATATAAAATTATGAGGAATTAAAAAATGGAAAAGGTAATTTGTTGCCCTAATTGCAAATCAGAAGATTTGAAATATCCGGAAAATAAATATGATTATGTAGTCTGTAACGACTGTGAGTATGAATTTTATACAGTGGAAACGCTTACGGAAGAAATACAAAGAAAAGAAAAAATCTTTAGTGTAATAACATATATACAGATAATATCGCTTGTTATAGGTACATTTGCACTTGCACTATCAGTTTTTATTGATTTCGAACTTAAACTTATTCCGAAGTTTTTAATTAAATATGAGTATTCGTCTTTAGCATCGATGATTACAGGGTTTGTGATGTATTTTATTTCTCTTTTAACATTTTTTATACTCTTGAAAGAAAGAAATGAAATCAATGTTATAAGAAATATGCGCAGGCACCTTAAGAAAAGAAGTTTTAAAGAAAAAAGGTAAATAGAATGCTTGTTACTGACATTAAAAAAAGTTTTCCTTATAAGAAATTAAATGAAGTATATCTCGACTATGAATTTTCTTTCGCACTTTACGAGAGTGAACTTAAAAAATTTAAAATAGATTTAAATAAAGAGATAGAAAAAGAATTTGTTGAGAAAGAAATACATCCTTTTCTTAAGAAAAAAGCATTAAACGATGCACTTAAGATAGTTTTAAGAGCGGATACAACCATAAAAGCAATAAAAGAAAAATTAACCTTAAAAAAATATCCTGAGTTTGCGGCTACATATGCGATAGAATATCTTCTTGAAAAAGGATTTGTTAACGATTTTGAATATGCAGATAAATTTGTTAAGTCAGCGTTTAACAAGGGAAAAGGGAAAAAATATGCCGAGTTTGAACTTATAAAGAGAGGCATCAAAACGGAAGAAATAGAAATTCTTTTAGATAAATATTATAAAGAAGATTTGATAAGCGAGGTAACGGATAGGAAACTTATATCGCTTATAAAAGGTAAGGATAAACCCGATTATAAAGATTTAGGTAAATTAAGAGATTATCTTTTGAGGCAGGGTTTTTGTTACGATGAGATAAACGAGGAAATAACACGAGTGAGGCAAAAATATGAAGACTAAAGTATTTGTTGTGTCTTTAGGGTGTTCCAAAAATCATTGCGATCTGGAAAATATGATGGGAATACTTGTAGATAAAGGATATGAAATAACCCTTAACGAATATGAAGCAGATGCTATCATAGTCAACACATGCGGGTTTATAGAATCGGCAAAGGAAGAAGCCATTTCAAATATATTGGAAATGGCAGAATTTAAAGAAACGGGAAAATTAAAAGCACTTGTTGTTTCAGGATGCCTTTCGCAAAGATATAAGGAAGAAATACTTGATTCTTTCCCTGAAGTCGATGCTGTGGTCGGGGTATTTGATTTTGATAAAATTGACGAAATTATAAATAACACATTAAAGGGAAAAAGGGCATGTTATTTAGAGAGTGATAAACTTAAGAATTTTAATAATATGCCAAGAATTCAGACAACACCTTTTTATACTGCCTATTTAAAAATAGCAGAAGGATGCGACAATCATTGTTCATATTGTGCAATACCTAAAATAAGAGGCAAATTTACATCAAGAGAAATGAATTCTCTTATAGAAGAAGCAAAAAAACTTGCATTATCGGGTGTTAAAGAACTTATTTTAGTTGCTCAGGACACAACCCGTTACGGTATAGATTTATACGGAGAGCCTAAACTTTCTTTGCTTTTAGAAAAACTATCCCAAATTGACGGGATAGAATGGATAAGAATTCACTATATGTATCCTGAAATGATTACCGAAGAACTTTTAAACTGCATAAAAGAAAATAAGAAAGTTCTTAATTATTTCGATATACCTATTCAGCATATAAATTCGAGAATTTTAAAACTTATGAACAGAAAGTCGGACAGGGAGACCATTGAAAACACAGTTGATCTTATAAGAAAAATTATTCCTGATGCAACGATAAGAACAACTGTTATAGTAGGATTTCCAACCGAAACAGAGGAAGAATTTTTAGAACTTTACTCATATATAAGTAAAACAAAGTTTGACAGACTGGGCGTATTTGCCTTTTCAAAAGAAGAAGGAACAGGCGCTTACAATTTAAAAGGTCAGATTTTAAAGAATGTTAAACTTAAAAGGCAGGAAGAAATCCAGAGCCTCCAGACTGACATTATGAGGGAAAACAATAAAAAATATATAGGCAAAGTCCTTGATATACTGGTGGAAGGTTACCATAATGAATATGGTGTATATTTCGGCAGAAGTAAGATGGACAGTGTCGAGATTGACGGAACTGTTATGTTTGAGGCTGATGAAAAAATTGAATTTGGAGAAATAGTTAAAGTTAAAATAACAAACGCACTTGAATACGACCTTGTGGGAGAGGTTGTCTAAACAATATGAAAGGAAATGTTTTATGAATTTACCAAACAGATTAACAATTTTAAGAATTATATTAGTACCGATACTGCTTGTTTTAATATATAATATAGGAAATTCTTTAACTATGTCTATATTATCAGTAGTTATGTTTTTACTTATCTCTCTTACTGATATGCTTGACGGATATATTGCAAGAAGCAGAAATCTTGTTACCGATTTCGGTAAATTTTTAGACCCTCTTGCAGATAAAATTCTTGTAATTTCAACAATGATAGCTTTTATAGATATGGGGTATATTTCATCACTTGCGGTTATAATAATTATTATGAGGGAATTTTTAGTAACATCATTAAGACTTGTTGCATCTTCAACCAATAAAGTTATCGCAGCGTCAAACTTAGGCAAGTTAAAAACAGTTATTCAGATGATTGTTCTTACTATCCTGTTCTTTACCCCTCAGATTGCAGCGCTATCCTTTGGTAATATAATACTTTATATATTGGTATGGATAATGGTGGCAATCACAATAATATCAGGTGCAGATTATTTAATCAAAAATAAAGAAGTTATAAAAATACAGTAATCTAATTATGAAAGGAAAAATTTTATGTTAAAACCAGTTTTTAAGTATGAAACTGCAAGTCAGTTTATTGATAGCGGGAAATTTGAAAAATACAAAGAGAGTGCTATAAACGCGCTTTCTCTTTTAGAACAAAGAAGCGGAAAGGGTAACGATTTCTTAGGTTGGCTTGATTTACCCAATACTTATGATAAAGAAGAATTTGAAAGAGTAGAAAAGGCCGCAAAGAAAATAAGGGAAAATTCTGAGGCGCTTGTTGTAATCGGTATCGGAGGGTCATACTTAGGTGCAAGAGCCGCAATCGAATTTATAAACGGCAATATGCATAATTTAAAGAAAGATAACAACCCTAAGATATTTTTTGCAGGAAATTCCATTTCTTCAGACTACCATTATGAGCTTTTAGAAATCTTAAAAGATATGGACTTTTCAATCAATGTAATCTCAAAATCAGGAACAACTACTGAACCTGCTATTGCTTTCAGGTTGTTTAAAGAACTTTTAATAGAAAAATACGGCGAAGAGGAAGCAAAGGAAAGAATTTATGTTACAACCGATAAAGAAAAAGGTACTCTTCTTAACTTTTCTAAAGAAGCGGGTTATGAAAGATTTACAATTGCTGACGATGTAGGCGGAAGATTTTCCGTTTTAACATCTGTAGGTTTACTACCGATTGCTGTAAGCGGTATTGATATTAAAAAACTTATGGATGGTGCAAAAGAAGCGCTTAAAGATACAAGAGTTTCAGATTTTGATAAAAATCCTGCCCTTCGTTACGCAACAGTCAGAAATGTTTTTTATAATGATAACAAAGCAATTGAAATTTTAGTAAACTACGAACCTGCAATCACATATTTTGCAGAATGGTATAAACAATTATTCGCAGAAAGCCATGGAAAAGAGGGCAAAGGCATATTCCCTGCATCACTTAACTTTTCTACTGACCTTCATTCTCTTGGTCAGTTCGTTCAGGACGGAACAAGAAATATGTTTGAAACTGTAATTACAGTTAAAGAACCAAACAAAAAGGTTGAAATTAAGAAAGATGAAAAGAATGTTGACGGACTTAATTTCCTTGCAGGAAAAACTATGGACTTTGTAAACACTCAGGCATTTTTAGGAACATATTTAGCACATACAGACGGAAATACCCCGAATTTAGTAATAGAAATTCCAAAAAGAGATGAATTCTCATTAGGCTATTTGTTCTATTTCTTTGAAATTACCTGTGCGATTGACGGATATATGCTTGATGTTAATCCTTTTGACCAACCGGGTGTTGAAGAGTATAAAAAGAATATGTTCGCTCTTTTAGGAAAACCGGGCTATGAAGATATGAAAAAGGAACTTGAGAAAAGACTTTAAGATATAATTAGGAATGAGGATTTAGGAATTAGGAATAAAGGAAGGCAAAACCATGCTATACAGCGGTTTTGCCCTCTTTTTTTTATATAATATATTATTGTAGGGATCGGCGTCCCCGACGACCCGCATTTATTCCTTCATTCCTAATTGTTTTTAGCCGTATTTATCAGTTTTTCCAAAAACAGATGTGTGGCTTTGGAATTATATTTTTGAGTATTAAGATATGCAAAGGTATATCTGTTTATATTAACTACTTTTCTTAAAACAACATCTTTGGAAAATGTGCCTTGCCATGAAAGCGAGGGAACAAAAGAAACTCCAAGCCCCATTTCAATATATTTTCTTATATAGTAAGGGTCATCGCTTTGGATTACAAAATCAGGGTTAAACCCTTCAGAATTGCATATTTCGTTAATAAGTCTGAAAAGACCACTTTTATTACTCATTGTAATAAATTTTTCGTTTTCTAAATCTTTTATTGAAATTTCCTTTTTCTTGGCAAGTGGATTTTTGTTATTCATAGCAAGAAGAAGGTTGTCAATAACAAGAAGATGTTTTTCAAAATTTTTTTGTTCAATAACTTTGTCTGTAATAATCAAATCGTATTTATCATAAATACCGTCAAAAGAATGGTCAATAAAAAAAGATACATTATTATAGTTTGCCTGAAAATCTTCAATTGCCAGAGTTACAATACGCCTGTTTGTTTCTGCAAGTATTTTTATTTCCCCTGAAATTTCCTCAAGAGTTTTCAAATTCATTTTTGCATTATGAATAGAATTGAGGGCATTCTTAATTTCTTTGTAAAATATTTTCCCCTGTTCATTAAGGGAAATTCGGTTTGATGTCCTGTCAAAAAGCACGGTTTCAAGTTCTTTTTCCAGTCTGTGAATGCTTTGCGATATGTTGGAAGCAGGCACATTATAAATCTTTGCCGTCTTGGAAAAATTTTCAGTCTCAGCCGCACTGCAAAAATATGTAAGCTGTAAAAGTTCCACATTTCTCACCTCATTAACATTTTAACTTAAAAGATAATAAATGTCAACAAATACTATATTATAAATCATATAGCAGGTATAATATATCTCATTATTTACAATATAGTAAATATAGTTTAGAATTAAATAGTTAATTATGATGCTTTCGCATCTTTAAAAATGGAGGTTTATAATATGATTTACGGTGTAGCATTACTGTCCTTTTGTATGCTGGTAGGCTCGTTTGTCGGCAATTTAATAGGAATGCTTATCGGTCTTAATTCCGATGTAGGCGGTGTTGGTTTTGCAATGCTTTTACTTCTTTTTGCAACCAACTCAAAGAAAATAAGCGAAAAACTTCCAAAAGGAAGTTCTGAAGGCCTTACTTTCTGGAGAGAAATGTTTATTCCTGTTATAATTGCGATGACAGCATCTCAGAACGTGTATCACGCAGTATCAGGGGGAGCACTTGCAATTGTTGCGGGACTTTTTGCAGTTATACTGGCATTTGCTATGGTGCCTGTTCTTGCAAAGATAAGTAATAAGGGAGGTAAGGAATAATTATGCAGAATATTTTAAATATTATAGTTGACCTGTTTACTAAAAACGGTCTTGTAATGTCATTTTTACTTGTAGGGATTATATCCTTATTTTCTAATTTTGTTTCTAAGAAAATAACAAAAGGAAGAATTCACGCATCGGCAATCGCTATTTTTGTTGCTTTGATTCTTGCGTACATAGGCGGAGCCATAACAGGTAAAGAAAAAGGGCTTTCTGATATTGCAATGTTTGCGGGAATTGGAGTTCTTGGAAGTTCATCTTTAAGAGATTTTGCTATTATAGCAACTTCTTACGGTGCTAAATTTTCAGAAATTAAAAAATGCGGTGTTGCAGGAATTATATCAGTTTTTGCAGGTGTTTTTGTTGGCTTTATTGCAGGTGCAATCATTGCTTACTGCTTTGGTTACCATGACGCAGTAAGTGTTGCAACAATCGGCGCAGGAACAGTTACTTTCGTTGTTGGTCCTGTTACGGGTGCCGCAGTAGGTGCATCATCAACTGTTATAGCACTATCTATCGCCGCAGGTCTTGTTAAATCAATTTTAGTTATGCTTCTTACCCCTGTTTTTGCAAAAAAAATCGGGCTTGACAATCCTCAATCGGCTATGATTTTTGGCGGACTTATGGGTACAACAAGCGGAACAAGTGCTGGTCTTGCTGCAACTGACCCGAAATTAGTTCCTTATGGTGCAATGACCGCTACTTTCTATACAGGTCTTGGCTGTTTACTTTGCCCGTCGGTTTTATATACTTTGACAAGATTGATTTTAGGATAATTTATGGTTACAAAAAAAGAACAGATTTTTCTGTTCTTTTTTTATGGCAACTATAAAGAGGTTTTTCGACAAAAAGCCAAGTGGCATTTTAGCCTTCCTTCATTCCTTATTCATATTTTCTAATTAAATGGCAGTATATCTTTTGGAGAAATTCCTGTTTTGTTTTTATAAAACCAACTGAAATACGCAGGGTCTTCAATACCGATTGCATTTGCAACCTCGTATATTTTATGTTCGCCGTTTTTTAACATTGTTGTTGCTTTGTTAATCTTAAGTTTACTTATAT
>JAZOMN010000126.1:0-14864 GCA_045654005.1 Clostridia bacterium | reverse complement strand
AATAAAACAGATTATTATACAAATTAAAAAATAATACCAGTCTTTTTCGCCATAACACAAGGCGCAGATTAAAGGAAGAAACATACATAAGCCTTCAAAACCTATAACCATACCAAGTGTGTAAAAAATAGTTTTATAGTTCATAACTAATCCTCTAATATATCTGAAATATCTTCAAATCCTCTGTGAGTTGTAACAATAATAACCGTATCATTCGGTTTTATAACATCATAACCTCTTGGATGAATAATATTACCGTCTCTGTTTATACAGGCAATTAAAATATTTTTCTTTAAATTTAATTTCTCAATAGGTTTATTACAAACAGGGGAATCTTCCGTTATGTTAAATTCGAGTGCTTCGGCTTTCCTGTCTAAAATATAATGCAAAGTTTCAACATTATTTCCAAAAGTATTCTTCTTTGCACGAACAAATCTTAAAATATACTCTGCCGTTATATCTTTTGGGTATATAATTGTGTCAAGATCCATATTGTTTATAACCTCATCATACGAGATACGGTTAATTTTTGTAACAATTTTCCCTTTGGTAAGAGTTTTTGCAAACAGCGAGAGCATAATATTTTCTTCATCAATATTGGTAAGAGTAACAACTGATTCTGCTCTTTCAATCCCCTCTTCCAAAAGCAGTTTATTATCGGTTGCATCTCCGCAAATAATAGTTGCTTTAGGAAGCACCTGGGCAAGATATTCGCATCTCTCAGGCTTTTGTTCTATAATTTTAACATCAATCCCTGTTCTTATAAGCAGTCTTGCAAGATAATATGCGGTTGCCCCTCCGCCTATAATCATTGTATCTTTAACTTTATTTATTTTAATTCCAATTGTTTTAAAAAACGGTGTCGCTTTAGTCGGTGCGGCAATAATACTTACCAAATCTTTTTCTTTTATAACAAAATCACCCGAAGGAATAAATACTTCCTCGCCTCTTTCAACACCACACACTAAAATATCGCTGTTAAGTTTGGTTGAAATTTCGTAAACCTTAAGACCGTTTATAACCGACTCTTTAGGAACTTTGAATTTTAGAATTTCAACTCTTCCTTTTGCGAAAGTATCAATCTGAATTGCAGACGGGAAACGAAGCGCCCTTGCAATTTCACTTGCTGCCGCAAATTCAGGGTTAACAATCATAGTAAGCCCCAAATCGTCTTTTATTATTTCAATGGATTTACGGTATTCAGGCTGTCTTACCCTTGCAATAGTCTGGCAGTTACCTTTCTTTTTAGCAAGAAGACAAGTCATAAGATTTATCTCGTCCGACCCTGTTACTGCAATTAAAATATCGCAGTTTTCCACATCGGAAGATATAAGAGTATCAATATCTACTCCGTTTCCTATAACACCCATTGCGTCATATTCACTTACAACATCGTTTATTACATCGCTCTTTAAGTCTATAACTGTAATATCGTGTTCCTTTTCATTACTTAATTTTTCAAGTAACTTTTCGCCGACTTTTCCACAACCTACAATAATTATTTTCATAATTTTAGTCTCCCTGATCTATAATAGTGAAGAGGTAATAGTGAATAAGTAAGGTAAAAATTCCGCAAGGAATTTTTGAATTTAATACGGGTTGTCGAGGACGCCAACCCCTACAATTACGCATTCCTAATTCCCGATTGAATTAAGTTCCATTTCATAATACTGTTCTTTTGTAATAAGAATCTGACGAGGTTTGCTTCCCTCGGAAGGGCCTACAATACCCCTTTCTTCCATCTGGTCAACAATTCGTGCCGCACGGGAATAACCTAATTTTAATTTTCTTTGAAGGAGCGAAACCGAAGCCTGATTGTTATCTAAAATTACCTCAATCGCCTGAGGAAGCATTTCATCTGCATCTAACGCTTCTTCTTCGCGGGTTTTAGCATCCCCCTCAAAAGTCTGTTCTTTTTCAAGATGTTCTAAAATGTCTTCGTTATATTCTACCTCGGAATTTGCTTTTACAACATTTACAACTCTTTCAACCTCTTTATCCACAATTAGAGAACCTTGTACTCTCATAGGCTTTGATTCTCCTGCCGGATAATAAAGCATATCGCCTTTCCCTAAAAGTTTTTCTGCACCGCCCATATCTAAAATTGTTCTTGAGTCAATCTGGCTGGTTACGGCAAATGCAATTCGTGACGGAACATTTGCTTTAATAAGACCTGTAATTACGTTAACAGACGGTCTTTGTGTTGCGATAACAAGATGCATACCTGCGGCTCTTGCAAGTTGAGCAATACGGCAGATATAACTTTCCACCTCTTTTGAAGCAACCATCATTAAATCTGCAAGTTCGTCTATTATTATAACTATCTGAGGTAACTTGCCCTCTTCGTCATTATTTTTTTCACAAAGGTTATTATACCCCTCAATATTTCTTACACCTGACTGAGCGAACAGTTTATATCTGTTTTCCATTTCCATAACTGCCCAGTTAAGTGCACCCGCCGCTTTTTTAGGGTCGGTTACAACAGGAATTAAAAGATGCGGAATTCCGTTATAAATTCCAAGTTCAACAACTTTCGGGTCAATCATTATAAGTTTAACCTCATTAGGTGTTGCTTTATAAAGAATAGATGTTATAAGTGTGTTTATACATACACTTTTCCCTGACCCTGTAGCACCTGCTATAAGAACGTGAGGCATTTTCGCAAGGTCGCCTATAATCGGATTACCTGTTATATCCATACCGACAGTAAAAGCAATTTTAGATTTATGCTCTTTGAATGTATCGCTTGTTATTATATCTTTAATAAACACAGGGGTTGTTTTATCGTTAGGAATTTCAATACCTACAACAGTTTTTCCAGGAATTGGCGAAATTCTTATACTTGTTGCCGCAAGATTCATTTTTATATCGTCCTGCAGACTTTGAATTTTAGAAATTCTTACCCCTGATTTAGGTTGCAGTTCAAATCTTGTTATAGACGGCCCTTTTTCAATATTTACAACTTCTGCATCAACACCGAAACTTTCCAAAATATTTTCTAACTTTATTGCTTTTTCTTTAAGGTCGCCCACTCCGCCTGCGCGTACTGCCTTATTATCCTCTAACAGTTCAACTGACGGGAATTTATATTCAATTTTTCTGTTTATTGTTTTTTTAGCCGGTGCTTCGCCCTCTTTTTCGGGTACATTTTTACCGCCTGATAAAAGATTATCAAGATTTTCTTTTTCGTTTAAAAGTTCCTGTTCTAAATCTGTTCTTTCAATTAAAACAATATTTTCTTCTATCTTTAAGTCGTCTTCTTTTATTTCGGGCATTTCATAAGAAGAAAGTATTTCATCAAAACGGTCAGGTTTTTTTTCTTTTTCAGGCTCGGTATGAGGAATTTCGTCTTCATCGTCATATACTAAAACATTATCAAGATCGTTAAGAGTTTTTGTTTCTTTTTTTGGTATTTCTTTTTCTTCTGCTTTCTTATCTTTGTTTTTCTTTTCTTCTTTTTTAATAATTTCTTTTTGTTCTTTTCTTTCTTTTAAGGTTTTTGCAATATGCGCCGATAACACAAGCACTTGTTCATAGAAAAACGCAAATAACAAGAACATAAGAACAACAATAAATAATATAAGAGCGCCTGTGAATGATATAAGATTTTTTAAAGGTTCGGCAATAAAACCGCCGACAATTCCTCCGCCGATATGGTTTATTCCGTTTGTAAAAAAGTTCTCAATAATTAAAGGCACAGACTGCCCTTTGTAAGCAAATAGTTCAAAAATAACGCTTAGGTTTAAAAATATACCGGAAAGAAGATAAAGTTTTGAAAAATTGCCCTTTCTCTTCTTTTCCATAAAGTAATAGATAAATCCGTAAATTAAACCAAAAGGTAAAACATAAGAAACCGAGCCGAAAAGCCCTAAAAAAGTATTCTTTATAATCTGCCCAAAATAAGATAGAAGCATAGAATAGAAACTTAAAAACATTAAAACAGTACAAACTATATATAATGTTATAAGCCCTAAAGTTTTAAATACTTTTTTCTTTTGTTCTTCCTTTTTCTTTAAAGCGCGTCTTTCTTTTGCCGCTTTTTTTGATTGAGTTGTTCTTTTGTTTTTCGTTGCCATATTTTTAACCTCTTATAAATATGAGAAATGTTATTATTGCAAGAATAATGTTATAAACTGCAAAATAGTGAGTCTTTTTATTTTCAACAGCCTGTTTGAAAAGATAAATTGAAAATCCGCTTACACCTATTGCACCAAGTGCCATAAATATGTAATAAAACACGCCATAATTTATAGTTACACCGTATATAAACAGCATAATTATATTTCTTAAAAATGAGAACACTGCCCAGCAAAGTGTAATAAGATATGTAAATTTAACTGTAAATTTTTTCGTAAAACCACATACTAAACTTATATAGTACATACCTGCAATCCCCGAAATTCCCGGAATTACTGAAAGCATTCTGAAAATTGATACTCCGACTGCATTAAGGATAGTCTCATTTGAACTTTTTAAATTTTTTTCTTTTATTAAACCTGCCATTATTATAAAGGCTGATGAAAGAAGTAACCCTAACGAGATAATAACGATATTACCTCTTAAACCTTTAAACAAAAGTTCAAAAAGAGGTGTTAAAATCAAGGCAATACTACCAAATATTAACATTAAAAGATGCTTTTTTTCTTCGTCTTTAGTATCAAGATTTAATTTTTTTTCTTTTATATCCTTTAATAAACAACCTGATGTTTTATAAAGTGAAATAAGGTCGCTTTTTAAAAAATATACTATTGCTATTATAACAGAAAAGTTTATAACAAGGGGAAGGATACTGTCATATCCTCCCTTTGTTAAATTAAAATTGGTATAGTTCAAGAGCCCATCCGTACCCTCGTAAGATAAAGGTGTAAGGAAAGAAAAAGCATATAATATTCCTTTAAAGAATGCTGATATAATACTCATATTACAATCTCCCAATTTTAAATGAATAATGAATAGTGAATAATGAATAATTATGGTATAAATTTGTTAAGAAATTTATGAATTTAATACGGGTTGTCGGTTTTACACCTCATCCACCGCTGGTGCGGTCCCCCTTCCCCTCAAGGGGAAGGCAGCCAACCCCTACAATTACCCATTAAATTTCTGATTATATTATAATTTTTTTCGGGCATTTTTCAGAACATATTCCACAGTTTGTGCATTTTTCGTAATCTATTAAAGCAAGATTATTCTCAACTTTAACCGCCTCGGACGGACAGTTCTTTTCGCAGATTTTACAGCCGATACAACTTACCTGGCACAGATTTTTAGCAACTGCACCCTTATCGTGATTTGAGCATAACACTGCATGTGATTTTGATTTTGGAACAATGCGGATAATACCCTGAACGCATTTTTTCTGACACGCACCGCAAGCAGTACATTTCTCTTCGTCAACTGTTGCAACACCATCTATAATATGTATTGCATCAAATTTACAAACGCCTACGCAAGAGCCAAGACCGATACATCCGTACTGGCATTCTTTAGGACCGCCCGCCATTCTTTTTGCCGCAAAACAGTCTTTTGCGCCTTTATACATTAGTTTAACATTTGCTTTATCACGTGCGCCCTTACAGAATACTCTTGCAACCATAGGCTCTTTTTCTTCTACGGTAACGCCCATTATTTCGGCAATTTTTCTTGAGGTTTCCCCTCCCCCTGCCGAGCAAAGAGAAACTATAGCACCGTCACAAACAATGGCTTTTGCATAACCTGAACAACCTGCATAACCACAACCTCCGCAGTTAGCACCGGGAAGCAACTCTTCTATTTTTTCTATTCTTTCATCTTTTTTTACCATAAATATTTTTGCCGCAATACCAAGCATTACTCCGAATATCAAGCCGAGCCCTGCAAGGATTATGGCAGGAATTAAAATTTCATTCATATTTATTAACCTCTTTTAATTGCTCTTTTAATGTAATGAATGATGAATAATGAATTTAATACGGGTTGTCGAGGACGCCAACCCCTACAGTGATGCAATTTCCGTCGGCTCTCTTGTGTAAAGGGAGCTGTCACAAAGTGACTGAGGGATTGTTAAATTGCATTTCCTTCATTCCTAATTCCTCATTCCTGATTCCTCATTTTACTAAATGTTTAAATTCGAAAATCCAAGGAATGCCATTGCAATAAGTCCTGCTGATACAAGTGCAATAGGAGTTCCTTTCATAAACGCAGGAATATCAGCATTCTCTAACCTTTCTCTTACTCCTGCAAAAAGTAAAATTGCAACAGTAAAACCAATAGCAACCGAAGCACCATAAACGATTGACATAATAAAATTATATCCGTTTTGTACATTTAAAATGGCTGCTCCCAAAACTGCACAGTTAGTTGTTATAAGCGGAAGATAAATTCCAAGCGCTTCATAAAGAGGCGGACTTAATTTCATAATCGCCATTTCAACAAGCTGAACAAGTGCTGCAATAATTAAAATGAATGTTATAGTCTGCAAATATTCCATATTAAGTGGAACTAATATATAAGTTTGTGCAAGGTATGTGAGTGCAGAAGACAGTGCCATAACAAAAGTTACTGCCATACCCATACCAACTGCCGTATCAGTTTTCTTTGATACACCAAGGAAAGGGCAAATGCCAAGGAATTTGGAAAATATAACATTTTCTATAAAAATTGCACCTATAACTATTGAAAAAATACTCCCAAAACTCATTTTACGGCACCTCCTTTTTTAGTTATAAGATTAACTATGCCAAGCACAATACCGAACACGATAAATCCACCGGGCGCCATAATAAACATTGTTGCAGGTTTGAAATTTTCACCAAAAAGCGCAATGTTTAAAAATGTTCCGTTTCCTATAACTTCTCTTACAGTGGCTAAAATTGTAAGTGCCATTGTAAAGCCAAGTCCCATTTGAAGCCCGTCAACAAAACATGCACCGACTTTATTTTTAGAAGCAAATGCTTCTGCTCTACCTAAAATGATACAGTTAACAACAATTAAAGGAATAAATAACCCTAAAGAATTATAAATGTTGGCTGCATACGCTTTTAAAAGCATTTCAACTATAGTAACAAATGATGCTATAATTACTATATAACTTGCTATTCTTATTTTATCAGGAATAACCTTTTTAAGAAGCGATATAACAACATTTGAGCATATTAAAACCATAGTTGCAGAAAGCCCCATTCCTATTGCATTTAAAACAGAAGTTGTGGTTGCAATAGTCGGACAGGTTCCAAGTAAAAGAACGAATACGGGGTTTTCTTTAATGATTTTTTCAAGAAAACTTTTCATTATTTTCCTCCCCCTGTCTTTTCAATTTTTGAAATTGCCTCTTTAACGCCCTCGGTTACTGCTGTGCTTGTTATAGTCGCACCTGAAATGGCAGTAATATCGGATTTAAGTTCCATAGATTTGTCCTTATTTACAAACTGGCCTAAAAAGGCTTTATCCTGCGCTTTTGCGCCAAGACCCGGAGTTTCTGACAAGGATAAAATTTCAACCCCTGAAACAGTAAGGTCGCCTTTTACTCCTACTACCATATTTATCTTACCGCCGTAACCAAAAGGGGAAACTTTAACTGCATAACCTACAATATTTCCCGAACTGTCTTTCCCGACTGAAATATCTTTAGTCACATCAAAAAATTCACTTGCTTCGGGAAGCACCTCTTTGTTTGCGATAAGTTGCTGATTTTTGTCATTTTCCAAAATAACAGGAGCGGTAAGGGAATTAACAAATGCTAAAAGACCTGTTGAAATACCGCATATAAGGAATAATACAAGTCCTAATTTTACAATATTTTTAACCATTTTTCGCTACCCTCCCATACTTTTTAGGGAATATATACTTATCTATTAAAGGAGTGATAACATTTACAAATAAAATCGCATAAGTTACCCCTTCAGGATAGCCACCCTTTACTCTTATTAAAATTGTTATAAAACCGCAGATTATACCTGCTGTTATCTGACCTTTTTTTGTTGTCGGTGTTGTAACATAATCGGTTATCATAAAGAATGCACCGAAAAGAATACCGCCCGATAAAACGGTAAACAGTATATCCCCTGTAAATAATCCGTCATAACCTATTACATATCCGAAAACTACTGATGATAATATGTAAGATAACGGAAGATGCAAAGTTATAACTTTTCTTATAAGAAGATATGCACCGCCAAGTAATATTGCAATTGCACTTGTTTCGCCAATGCATCCTGATATATTACCTAAAAATAAGTTAATATAAGAAGTAGTCTCTCCCGATGCTTTCATAAGATTAAGCGGTGTTGCCGATGTTATTGCATCAGTAAGAGTAACTGATGAAAACAAAGGAAGATCTATTCCCTCTTTTACAAAAACTGTTGTAATAAGAGGCCATGATGCAAGTAAAAATGCTCTTGCAGATAAGGCAGGGTTAACAAAGTTCTGGCCAAGACCGCCGAACAACTGCTTTACTATTATAATAGCAAACAAACTGCCAAGTACCGGCATCCATAAAGGTACGCTTACAGGTAAAATCATAGCAATAAGTGCCCCTGTAACACATGCACTTAAATCAGATATGGTATTTTCTTTATGTAAAATCAAATTCCATAAACTTTCAAAAACACAAGATGACAAAACAGAAACAACAACCAGTATAAGCGCCCTTAACCCAAACACATATACCCCTGCAATCAAAGGGAATATAAGTGCTATAAGAACGTCTGCCATAATGGATTGTGTGCTTTTTTTGCCTGTAATATGAGGAGATGATGAAACAACTAATTTATCCATTATTTATTCTCCTCCTTTAACTTCTGAAGTTGCAGTTTTGCCTTGCCTATTCTTATGTGTTCAACCGGATTTTTAAAACTCGGACAGGCAAAAGAACAAGAACCGCATTCGATACAATCTAAAATGTTGTATTTTTTCATATTCTCAAAATCTTCTTTTTTAGAATGCATAGAAAGATATAAAGGCATAAGCCCCATAGGACACGCATCAACACATTTTGCGCATCTTAAACATGCAAGTTCTTTCTTATCGTTAATTTCATTGTCAGTAAGGCATAAAAGCCCTGATGTTCCTTTTATAACAGGTGTGTTAATACTGTACTGCGCCATACCCATCATAGGACCGCCCATAATGAGTTTTTTAATATTTTCCTTAATTCCACCTGCCGCTTCAAGTACATCGCAAAAAGGTGTTCCTATTCTTACTCTTAAATTGCAAGGCTCAGCCACCGCATCGCCTGTAACTGTAACAATCCTGTCAGTAAGTGGTCTGCCTGTTTTAAGCAGATTGGCAATTGATACTGCTGTATCAACATTTACAACAATAGCGCCAACATCGGAAGGAAGTTTTCCTGACGGTACTTCCTTTTTAGTTATTGCTTTAATAAGATGCTTTTCAGACCCTTGGGGATATTTTGTTTTAAGAGTCAGTATTTTAACCGAATCATCTTGCCCCAAAGCGTCTTTTAAACTTTTAATACCGTCTTTCTTATTATCTTCTATTCCTATATAACCTGTCTTAAGATTAAATATTTTCATAATAGTCTTAAGACCGTATATGATTTTTTCAGGATATTCAATCATTGCACGGTAATCGCTTGTTAAGTAAGGCTCACATTCCGCACCGTTAACAATTATATATTTAATCTCTTTGTCGGGTGGAGGGCTTAACTTAACATGGGTAGGGAATGTTGCTCCCCCCATACCTACAATACCTGCATTTTTTATAGCCTCAACAATCTGACTTGCTGATAAACTTTCATAATCGCCTATCGGGCAAATTTCAGGATCCCATTCTTCTAAAAAATCATTCTCAATTATTACAGCAGGCGTTTTAACACCGCTTGGGTGAAAATACGGCTCAATCCCTGTAACTTTCCCTGATACTGATGAATGAACAGGCGCAGAAACAAACGCTTCTGACTTCCCGATTAACTGCCCCCTTTTAACAACATCGCCAACTTGAACAACAGGTTCTGCCGGCGCCCCGATATGTTGCCTTAAGGGAATGTAAACTACCTTTGGTGCATCGAGTTCTCTTATCGGCTTATCTTTTGTAAGACCTTTTTTAGAATCAGGATGCACGCCTCCCTTGAATGATAATTTCATACTTACTCCTTTCGTAATGCCTACGATTAGTTGATATTGTCCGGAATTGCTTCCGAACCGGCGGTTTGTTCGCCGCCTGCCTCTTCTTTGGCTCCGTCCTCATAAGGTTTTGTATCTTCCGGCTGACTTTCTTCCCCATTTAAGTCTGCAGGTTGATTTTGAGACGGTTCAGGTTTGCTTTCAGAGTTTACTTCTTCAGGCGGTATGCCCTCCGCCGAAGGCTCTTTTTCCAAACTGCCTTCCTCCGTGCTGACAAGTTGGTCCTCCATAGGTGCAGGCGGACCTTGTTCAACAATTTTGGTAAGAGGTTTATATACATCAGTGCCTAAAAATTCCTGACGGATAACATTTCCGTTTGAATCTTTGACAACTTTTGTAGCATTTATTTTGTATCCGTAAGAACCGTTCTGGGTAACCTTTTCTGACCCTGGTGCCAAATTATTGTTCTTAGTATGCTTTGTTTCAAACGGATAACTTTCTAAAGTATTGGTATATAATTCAACTTTATTGTTATTTTCTTTTTTTCCAAGAATTGTAACAGTAAGCACTCCTCCGCCTACTGAGGTTACAATCTGTATCGGTGATTTTAAATTATTCTCAAATCTGAAATCTATAAGTCCGTAAACAACTGTAGCATCAAGACCGTTTCTTACATATCCTACAGTGTACATGTGATTTTGCCTTTCAACAATTTTCAAATCTGCATATAAAACTGCATTATAAAGAGTTGAAGAAACCTGGCATATTCCTCCGCCCATTTCTTCGGAAAGTCCCTCTTTTGTATAAATTGTTGCAGTTGAGAATCCTGTAGCCGCACTTCTTGGGCCAACTGTTCTGTTATAGGAAAAAATATCCCCTGAATTTAAAATAACTCCGTTTATTTTTTTTGCAGATAAAGTAACATTCTGGGTTCTTCCTATAAGCGAAGGGTTATATTTACTTGTATAACTTCCTAAAACATCAGAAAAAAGTTCACCGCTTAAATTTTCCACTCTTACTTCGGGATATTTTTTAGTAACAGGGATAGTAAATGATGTTTTCTCTTCGTTTAATGCTTTTTCAATATCGGCTATATCTACGATAACACCGATTGTATGAGGTGTTACGGTTGTAATACCGTTTTCAGTTTTAGTTGATGCATTTATAGGCTCAACATAAATTTTATCATAAATCATTTCTGCCGTAGGTTTGCCGATTTTTACTGTCGGTAATGTAAGGGTTCTGTTTTCTTTTTGGTCTATAATCTTAATTGTATCAGAATAAAGTTTTTCAAAGTCAACCTGAGTAAGGTCACTGCCTATTTTAACCGACGCATAGTTTTCGTAAACTTTTATATCAAAATTGTTAAATTCTATTTGCGCAGTTTGTAAAAGAGTGGTTATTGTATCGGAAAAAACCTCTTCATTGTACTCGTAAGAATTTGGTACGGCAGTATATGAAAACCGTGATTTTATAATAAATATAAGGTCATTAAAAAAATTCCCGCTTCTTCCCTTACTATACGCATAGTCAAGGGCCGCATCAAAATTATAGTTTATTCCCGAAGCATTGGGAGCAAACTCGAACGACTTATCGTTGTATGTTACTTTAACAGGTAAGTCTGCAGGAAAAGATTTGCTCTTAAGAAGAGTCAAAGCATCTTCTTTTGTTAAATCTCCTATATAAACTCCGTTAAAAGTAATATTGGAAGCAATTCTCTCACTTTGACCAAAAGTATTGACAGAATAAATACCAATCCCAACAAGGCTTGCTATTACTATAATCAGAGTTACAGATACAATTACTAAAATTTTCTTTTTTACACTCATAATGTATTCTCCTATAGCCGTCGGAGTGTCGAACTCCATACGCCTTAAACTTGTTAAATTTTAATCTTTTTAATTTGTCGTCCTAGAAAGGCGAGAAGCATTCCTTCGTCCTCCGCATCAAAAATCTTAAGAATTTTCCTGCGTTTAAGGTCGAAGAGTTTTAAAACAAGAAATTTTCATTAAGATAAAGAAATTTCAAGAATTATACTTTCGTATGTTCGCAGGAATTTCTGCAATATTAAGGGAAATTCCTGTTTTTAAACCGTATTGAGTTCGATACTCCGACGGCTAGCCGTCGGAAAGTTATCCGAACGCGTTTTTAAATTGTTAATTTTTAATAAATAAACGTTAAAAGTCTTGGGCTAAATAAAATTTAATAAGTTCAGACCGAAAAAGCGCCCAATCACTCCAACCGCCCGAAATAGATGTAAGAGTTTTATAAAGTTCCAAAAGACCGTCGGCATCAACCTCGCGGTAGTCTGCTATTTCGTCCTGCGTTGCGTCTTTTATAAGTTCCCCTGAAATTTCGTTTATAACAAAAAGGTATGAATAGAATTTTATTATTTCTTCTTTATAATGGAAATTATATTCAATTATTCCGAAAAAATTATCAATTTCAAATAAAACCCCAAGTTCTTCCTTAACCTCTCTATGTAACGCGTGGGTAACGCTTTCTGAAAAATCTATTCCGCCTGTCGGAATACGAAAAGCACCCTTAGGATATTTCTTGGACCTTATAACAATGAATTTTCCGTTTTTTCTTCTGAGTAAAAAACCGACTTCGCCCCGCCTGTCTGTTTCAAGTGTCTTTTTAAAATCGCGAAAATATTTCTCGCTTTGAAACTCAAGGGAAACTTTTTTAACCTGAGCGTTTTTATTATATTCTTCCAAAAGTTCTATATATTCATTTTCCACAAACTTCTCAAGCATTATATTTCCCTCCCTTTTTAGTATTATGGTATCTTGCAAAACTTAAAATATCTTTTCTTTTATTTTTATTATTTCACTTTTTACTCTTTCTATATCAAGAGTTTTATATTCACCTTTGTGGTAAAGAATTTTACCGCCCGATACAGTGGTTTCAACCTCTGTACCGCAAGATGCATAAACAATGTTATTTACTGTATTATGATTTGGATACTGATAAATTTCATCTGTTTTTAAAATGATAAAATCTGCATCATATCCTTCTTTTAACATTCCCTTTTTATCTCTGCGCATAGCCTTTGCGCCGTTTATGGTCGCCATTTTTAATATCTCTATAGGCGACACCAAAGATGGATCTGAATTTTTATTGCACATTAAAAGCGCCGCGTAATTAAGTTCGGATAACATATTAAGATTATTGTTACTCGATGCCCCGTCAGTACCTATTGCAATATTTATTCCGTTTTTAATATATTTATATATGTCAGCAATTCCGCTTCCAAGTTTCAGATTACTCTTCGGGTTATGCGCAATGTAATGGCCTTTTAAAAGTTTAATATCATTATCATTTAAATGAACACAATGTGCCATTAAAGTTGTATCATCAAGTAAACCTGTTTCTTTATAAATTTCTGTAGGAGTTTTGCCGTATTTTTTAATACAGTCAGATACTTCCTGTGCATTTTCCGATAAATGCGAGGTTATCGGCATATTATATTTTTTTGCAACCTCTCCTGCATATTTTAAATAATTGTACTGGCAGGTATAAACCGCGTGAGGAAACATTTCAACTCTTATTAAATCATCGTCAATGCCGTTATACTTTTCAAAAAGTTCAATACATTCTCTTATACGGTAGTCGGAAGAATAATCCTCTTTATCCTCAAAATTCATAACGCATCTTGAAACATTGGCATTAATTCCGGTTTCCCTGTATGCCCTTACTGCATCTTCCATAAAGTAATAACAGTCATTTACCAAAGTTGTACCAAATCTTAAAAGTTCGGCAATCCCAAGCATTGTTCCCCAGTAAATTTCATTTCCCTCTAATTTATCTTCAATGGGGAAAATCTTATCGTTAAGCCACTCCTGAAGTTTGTACCCTTCAGAGTAACTTCTAAGAATTGTCATAGCAGTATGGCAATGAGCATTGGAAAAAGACGGCATAACCGTTTTCCCTTTTGCATCATAAACATAGTCATATCCGCTTTCGTCAGGAACAGCCTCTCCTATATAACAAATACTCTTCCCGTTTGTTCCAATACAACCGTTTTCAATGATTTTTTCATTATCAAGAGTTATAATATATGCGTTTTTTATCAGTATATTCATATTATTATTCTTACTCCATATAGTCGTTAATATACTTTTCCTGTTCTTCAGTTAGAGTATCAATAGATACTCCCAAAGATTTAAGTTTAATATTTGCAACATATTTATCCAAAACATCAGGCACATTATATACCCTATTTTCCATATTTTTATAGTTTTCGTTTATATATTTTAAACTTAATGCCTGAATGGAAAAACTCATATCCATAATTTCTGCAGGATGCCCGTCACCTGCAGCAAGGTTAACAAGTCTTCCCTCTGCAAGTAGGTTTCTAATCTTTCCGTCTTTACCGAAATACCCTTCAATATTAGTTCTTACAACTTTCTTTTCATTGGATATTTCCATTAAATCATTTTTGTTTATTTCAACATCAAAATGCCCTGCGTTTGCTAAAATTACGCCGTCTTTCATATTAAGAAGATGTTTTTTTGTAATAACATCTTTGCAACCTGTTACAGTAACAAAAATATCACCTATTTTTGACGCTTCTTCCATAGACATAACGGAAAATCCGTCCATAACCGCTTCAACGGCTTTTATAGGGTCAACTTCGCAAACTATAACTTTTGCGCCAAGACCTTTTGCACGCATAGCCGTACCTTTTCCGCACCAGCCATACCCTGCAACAACAACATATTTACTGCTTACGATAAGGTTGGTTGTTCGGTTAATTCCGTCCCATACAGATTGACCTGTACCGTATCTGTTATCAAA
>JAZOMN010000125.1:0-12083 GCA_045654005.1 Clostridia bacterium | reverse complement strand
AAGGACAATATTTTTATCATACCAAGAATATATACCAACAAACCAAGAACAACAGGTGACGGATATAAGGGAATGCTTCATCAGCCTGACCCTGAGGATAAGCCTGATATGTATAAAGGCCTTGTAACAATAAGAGAACTGCATTTAAGAGCACTAAAAGAAACTTACTTTTCCTGTGCGGACGAGATGTTATATCCTGAAAATGACAGATATTTAAACGACCTCTTATGCTATGTTGCAGTAGGTGCAAGGTCGGTTGAAAACCAGCAACACCGTCTTACTGCAAGCGGTCTTGATATTCCTGTGGGCATGAAAAATCCAACCAGCGGAGATATTTCGGTTATGATGAATTCAATTACCGCCGCACAGCACAGGCATACCTTTATTTACAGGGGTGACGAAGTGCATACCGAGGGTAACCCCTTTGCTCATGCGATACTTCGAGGTTATGTTAATAAACATGGGAATTCTCTTCCTAACTATCATTATGAAGACCTTGTTCATTTATCGGAAATTTACAATAAATCGGGGCTTTCAAACCCTGCTTTAATAATAGATACCAATCATTCAAACTCGGGAAAGCAGTATTTAGAGCAGATAAGAATTGCAAAAGAAGTGCTTCACTCTACAAGGCATTCTGATGATATTAAAAAACTTGTAAAAGGGTTTATGATTGAAAGTTATATTGAAGACGGTTCCCAGAAAATAGGAGAGGGAATTTACGGAAAATCCATAACCGACCCATGTCTTGGATGGGAAAAAACTGAAAAACTTATACTTGAGATTGCGGAGTTAAGAGGTTAAAATGATTTACGAAAATAAATTTACTTTTTTAGAACAGAATTTTGATAATTTAGGCAATGTGCATCCTTTTTATGTGCTTGATATTTTTGAAAAAAGCGCAACTTCCCACGGCGAAATAATCGGGGTCGGTGAGGAAACAATGCGCGAAAAAAATCTTTACTGGATAATTTCCAGAATTAAATATGAGGTTTTAAAACCTTTAAAGCCTGATACCGAGTATGTTATTAAAACGTGGCCCTTAAAACCTACAAAACTTAATTTTCAAAGAGAATATGTTATCTTAACCAAAGAGGGAAAAGAGGTTATAAAGGGAACAGCGAACTGGCTTACTATCGACAGATCGGAGAGAAAACTTGTTATCGGGGCAGAGGTTTTTCCCGAAATGGAATTTTGCGATAAGGTTAATTTTTCAAGTAAGGTTCAAAGATTAAGAGATTTTGAGGGCGGAGAGTTTAAAAAAGAGATAACCCTTAGTAAAAAACATATTGACTCAAACGGGCATGTTAACAATAAACATTATACAACTTTAATAGAAGATGCTCTGGGCGGGTTTATAAAAGAAATTAAAACTTTCCAGATTGATTATGTCGCAGAAATAATGGAAAATGATAAAGTGTCAGTTTTTGCTTCTTATGAAGACGATAAAATTCTTGTAAAAGGCGAAAGCGATAAGAAAAATTTCCTTGGAAAAATCGAGTTTTAGTTAATGAGGAATTAGGAAATAGGAATGAGGAATGAAGGAAGGCGAAAATATGCCATACGGCATTTTCGCCCTCTTTTTTTATCAAATATTATAACCTTAAAAACAAAAACGCAAAACACCGCATGGTATGTTTTGCGTCCTTAACGTTTGTTTTTAAACAAACATATCGCGTGCGTAAGCACATATCACATTTGCAAAGCAAATATATCATGTTGCCAAAGGCAACATATCACTGTTTGCCCATTCGGCCAAACTCTCCGGAAGACAGGAAAAATTGTCCGGATTGGACGAAAAAAAGGAACAAACTTTTTTTAAAGTTTGTTCCCGTAAGCCCGAAGGCGTACTAAGTACGTCGAGTGGTTTTTTTCGTACAAAGTGCAAATGATTAAATTTCATAAATCACTTTGTGATTTATACCTATTAAGGCAAGATCATGCCGTTGCCCTACAATTTTTTTTATATATTTTCCATTTGCACGATCCGGGCAAGTTTTTACGTCTTCTGATTATTCGTTTTCTCTTAATGCTTCAAGTACATCAGCAACTGTAACGATATTTTCTGCTTCTTCGTCATCAATTTCAATATCAAATTCATCCGAGAAAGCCATAAGTAGTTCCACTAAATCAAGTGAATCTGCTCCCAAATCATCAACAAATGAGCATTCCGGTTTTATATCTTCAGGTTGCAAACCTAATTGTTCTGCGATAAGTTCTTTAACTCTTTCTGTCATATTTTCACCCCCACAAATACAAGTAATTTCCAATTTTGTCATTCATATATTATTATAAAAGTTTCCTGATGTCAATACTTTTTTACTCATTTGTAAGTTTTTCTTCAATATTTTTTATAATATCTGATAAAACAAAGGTTTTGCAGTTTATAATTGCATTCATAATTGCGCGTCTGTCAGAAGAGCCGTGCGCTTTCATAACAGGTTTTCTTAAACCTAAAATAGGTGTTGCGCCGTATTCTTTATAGTCAAACTGTTTTTTAAATTCATAAAGACCTTTCTTTAGTCCTAAAGAACAGATTTTTGTTAAAACGGATTTTAACATAATATTTTTAATACCTTTCATAAGTGTTTTGGAAACACCTTCAACGGTTTTTAAAATAATATTTCCTGTAAATCCGTCGCACACATAAACATCATAATCGCCCGAAAGAATATATCTTGGTTCGCAATTACCCTTGAAGTTTATTAAATCATTGTTCTTTAGTAGATTATATGCCGAAACTAAATTTTCAGTACCTTTTGTTTCTTCCGCACCGATATTTATAAGACTTACACTTGGATTTTTAACATTTTTATCAGTCTCATAATATACCGACCCCATAACTGCAAGTTGATTTATGTATTCAGGAGAAAGGGTAACATTGGCACCTGCATCAAGCATAAGTTTAGGACCTTTTTCGCTTGGAAGATAAATTGCAAGAGCCGACCTTTTTACACCTTTTATTCTTTTTATAATAAGATTTGATGCAGTAAATACTGCGCCTGTGTTACCTGCGCTTATAAACACATCACCCTTATCCTCTTTTAATAAATTAAGACCGACAATAATGGAAGAATCCTTTTTCTCTTTAACTGCTTTTATAGGGTCGTCATCCCCCTCGATTTTTTCACTGCAGTGATGAATATAAATTCTGTCACATGATATATTTTCTTTTTCCATTACATCTTTAATTTTTTTCTCGTCTCCACAAAGGATAACCTCAATATCTTTTTTTTGGGAAACTGCCAATTCAGCACCTTTTATGATTTCTAAAGGCGAATTGTCCCCTCCGAATGCATCTAATATAACCCTCATATAAGTATCTCCTTAAAAATAATTGTAATTATATATTAAAATATAATAAATATATTGTCAAGATAAGTTTTTTGTGGTAAAATATACAATGTATAATTTTAGGAAAAAAAGAGGTTTTATATATGGAAATAAATTTTGCATCGAGAATGGATGGAGTAAAGGGCTCGGCAATAAGAGAAATGTTTAAACTTATGGGTGACCCTGCGATTATTTCATTTGCAGGTGGAAATCCCTCTCCTGATACATTTCCTGCAAACGAACTTAAAGAAATAGCAACAAGAGTGCTTTTGGAAAATCCTTCTAAATGTTTGCAATACAGCGTAACCGAGGGGTATGCACCTTTAGTAGAGAAAGTTACAAAAAGGCTTAAAGACCAGAATGTTTATAAAACAGGCGATAAAGTTATAATAACAACAGGCGGTCAGCAGGGGATTGACCTTGGCACTAAAGCCATTATAAATGCGGGTGACGGGATTGCCTGCGAAACTCCGAGTTTTATAGGTGCACTTAACTGTTTTCGTACTTATGAAGCGAAGCTTTATGGTATTCCTCTTCTTAATGACGGGCTTGATACCGAAATCTTAGATAAAACACTTACTGAAAATAAAAATATCAAAATTTTATATATTATCCCTACTTTCCAGAACCCTATGGGGATTACTACATCTAAAGAAAAAAGAATTGAAATATTAAAAATATGCAAAAAGCATAATGTTATCATTATAGAAGATAATCCGTACGGAGAATTAAGATTTCAAGGTGAAGATGTCCCTACCATTAAATCTCTTGACGAGGATGGGGATACAGTTTTATACTGCGGTTCTTTCTCTAAAGTTTTATCTCCGGGATTAAGACTTGGTTTTGCATGTGCGAATGAAAAACTTATTGAAAAAATGGTTGTTTTAAAACAGGTTAACGATGTTCATACAAATATTTTTTCGCAAATTCTTGCTGACGAGTGGCTTTCATTATATGATTTCGAAGCACATCTTGAAAAATGCAGAAATGTGTATAATAAAAAATGTTCTCTTATGCTTAAGACAATGGACGAAGAGTTTCCGTCTTTTGTTACATATACAAGGCCTGAGGGCGGACTGTTTATTTACTGCACAATAAATAAAGATGTTGATACCGCAGAAATTGTAAAAGAATCTATAAAAAGAAAAGTTGCTTTTGTTCCCGGTTGCAATTTTATGACCGATGTTGATGAAAAAACAAGCGCATTCAGACTTAACTATTCAACTATGGACGATGAAAGTATTGTTAAGGGAATTAAAATACTCGCAGAGGTTTTAAAAGAATTATAAAAAAGGAATGAATAAATTGGAAAAGAAGAAAACTATATTAAGCGGTGTTCAGCCGTCAGGAGTTATGACTATCGGCAATTACATTGGTGCAGTTAAAAACTGGACCAGAATGCAGGAAGATTTTAATTGCCTTTATATGATAGTTGACCTTCACGCAATCACTGTTAAGCAGGACCCTTCCAAGTTAAGGCAAAGATGTATGGAATTTTTAGCCCTTTATCTTGCCTGTGGACTTGATCCGAAGAAGAGCACATTGTTCTTTCAGTCGCATGTTAGTCAGCATGCAGAACTTTCCTGGGCGCTTAACACAATAACATATATGGGCGAACTTTCAAGAATGACCCAGTTTAAAGATAAAACAAAAAACAAGCAGGATGCCAATATTGGTGTAGGGCTATTTACATATCCTGTCCTTATGGCAGCAGATATTCTTTTATATCAGGCAGATTTAGTACCTGTCGGGATTGACCAGAAACAGCATTTAGAACTTACAAGGAATTTAGCAGAAAGATTTAACCATCAGTTTGGCGAAATGTTTACTGTTCCTGAACCATATATTCCTAAAATCGGTGCTAAAATAACATCTCTTTCCGACCCGCTTAAAAAAATGTCTAAGTCTGACGATAATGTCAATTCTTTTATTTCGGTTATTGACGAACCTGATGTGATTTTAAGAAAATTTAAAAGAGCAGTTACCGATTCGGGAAGTGAAATTAAAAGAGGCGAGGGTAAAGAGGGTATTGAAAACCTTATGAGCATTATGAGTGCATTTACCGGCAAATCTTTTTTAGAAATTGAAAACGAGTTTGCAAATAAAGGCTACGGCGATTTTAAAGTAAAGGTTGCAGAATGTGTAATAGACGAACTTACACCTGTAAGAGAAAGATATTACGACTATCTTAAAAACAAAGATTATTTGCAATCAGTTTATAAAGAAGGTGCCGAAAGGGCATCATATATAGCAAGTAAGACTATTAAAAAAGTTTACAGAAAATTAGGATTTGTTGATAAACTTTAAAATTTTCCAAGCATTTTAAGAAAGCACGGTAGATAAAAATGATAGATTATAATTTGATTTTCAGTTTCGCTTTGGCATATCTTGTTACTTTTGCTTTAATTCCCATTGTAAGAGTACTTGCTTTTAAAATGAATGCAGTAGATATTCCAAAAGACGAAAGAAGAATGCATAAAAGGCCTATTCCCCGTTGGGGAGGCACAGCAATATATCTTGGCTTTGTGGTAAGTGTTGCGTGTTTTACGCCTGTTATTGACAAAAGGCTTATTGGGATACTTATAGGCTCTTTGGTTATAGTAGGAATAGGGGTTTTAGATGATAAGTTCGCCTTAAATCCGCTATTGAAACTTCTTGGGCAATGTGTTGCCGCAGTTATTGTTATTGCATTCGGTGTGCAGATACATGCATTTAACGGACTTTTGGCATCGTTTAACAATCCTTATTTAACAAACTGCTTTTCAATAGCAGTGACTTTTATCTGGATAATAGGTGTTACAAATGCAGTAAATCTTATTGACGGGCTTGACGGTCTTGCCGCAAGTATTTCAGGAATTTCAGCATTAGCCCTTGTATTTATCTGTGTTATAACAAAAAGATTTGATATGGCAGTACTTTTTGTAGCGGTTGCGGGAGCATGTATGGGATTTTTACCGTATAACAGCCACCCTGCAAAGATATTTATGGGAGATTCGGGCGCATTATTTTTAGGATATATCTTAGCCACCTTATCGGTTGAAACTTTTCTGCAGGGCTATTCTGCAATGAGTTTTATAGTTCCTATAATAGTTCTTGCTCTGCCGATATTTGATACATCATTTGCAATTATAAGAAGAGTTTATCGTGGCAAAGGCATTATGAGTGCGGACAGAGGGCATCTTCATCACAGACTGGTTGACTCAGGACTTACCCATAAAGAAACAGTTTCAGTTATGTCAACATTCAGTGCGCTTTTATCAATAACTGCTATTATTTTAACATCAAAGGGAATTAACCGTGCAATTGTGCTTATAATCACAATGCTTATATTCTCGGTATGTATTAAATTATATACTTCTCACAGAAGTGTTGAAAAACAATATATGAACAAATTGGATGAATTAGGGAGTGAGGAAACCAATGAAGAAAATTAAAGTTATGACCGTATTCGGAACAAGACCTGAAGCAATCAAAATGGCACCTTTAGTTAAGGAAATCGAAAAAAGAGAAGAACTTGAAAGTATTGTAGCAGTTACTGCTCAGCACAGGCAAATGCTTGACCAGGTTTTAGAGATATTTGATATAACCCCTGATTTTGACTTAAATATTATGAAGGACAGGCAGACTCTTACCGACATAACATTAAGAGCAACAAAAGGGCTTGACGATGTTATAAAAGAAGCAAAGCCTGATATCGTTTTAGTTCACGGGGATACTTCCACAACTTTTGCAGGTGCGCTTGCTGCTTTTTACAATCAGGTAAGCGTAGGGCATGTAGAAGCAGGGCTTAGAACTTATGATAAATATTCTCCGTTCCCGGAAGAAATGAACAGAAAACTTACAGGTGCAATTTCTGATATGCACTTTGCTCCGACAATAAACAATAAAGAAAATTTACTTAAAGAAAACGTATCCGAAGATGACATCTATATCACAGGTAATACGGTTATAGATGCTCTTAAAACAACTGTTAAAGAAGATTACATTTTTGAAACTGAAGCAATAAATAAAGTTGATTTTTCAAAAAAAGTTATTGTAGTTACTGCTCACAGAAGGGAAAACTTAGGAGAAGGGCTTAACAATATCTGTATGGCACTTAACTTTATTGCAAATAAGTATCAGGACGAGGTTGAAATAATCTATCCTATGCACTTGAACCCTGTTGTAAGAGAAACTGCGAAAAAACATCTTGGAAACATTAAAAATGTTCATCTTATCGACCCTGTTGACGTTTGCGAACTACATAATCTTATGAATAAATCATATATGATTATGACTGATTCGGGCGGTCTTCAGGAAGAAGCGCCATCGCTTGGAAAACCTGTTTTAGTTTTAAGAAATGAAACTGAAAGACCTGAAGCGGTTAAAGCCGGAACTGTTAAAATTGCAGGTGTTATTAAAGACGAAATAATTAAAATGGCAGAAGATTTACTTTGCAATAAAGAAAGTTATGAAAAAATGGCAAAAGCTGTTAATCCTTATGGTGACGGATTTGCATCACAAAGAATATGCGATGCCATTATAGAGAAGTTCAATGGGTAAAAATAACGATTTATTTAAAGCGCTTACTGCATTTTCACAGGTTTCGCTTACAGTTTTATCACCTATTGCAGCGTGTCTTATAATCGGTGCATTTTTAGTGAGTAAAGGAATGCCTAAATATACACTTGTTATCTTTATAGTACTTGGTGCAATATCGGGATTTTACAGTATGGTAAAGTACATTATGAATATTACAAAAAAATAATGGAGCATAAAAAATGATAGAAAAAAATTTACAAAGAGAAGTAGTAAAAATGGCAATAGGAGTTTTTTTGCTTTCTCTTGTTATGATAGGAGTATTTGCGGTTTTGGGATATTTCTCATATCAGGCGGTGCTTGGTGCGCTGCTTGGCTGGGCAGGATGTGTTCTTAATTATTATTTCTTAGCTGTTTGTGTTGGAAAGGCTATGGATAAAGGAGAAAAAGGCGCTAAGACTTATATTAGCGGAACTTATACTTTAAGAATGTTGTTTATTGCCGCAGTAATCATAGTTTCGATTAAAATGCCTCAGTATTTTAATTATGTTGCAACTGCAATACCGTTTTTATTTCCACGTTTTGTTATAATGGTATTTAATTTATTTAAAAAGGGGGGCAAGCAGAATGAACGGACCGAAGATACTCTTTAGAATTCCTCTTTTTGGCGGAATCCCTGTTACAGAAACTATAGTCAATGCATGGATTGTTATGTCGGTTGTAATAGCCGTGAGCATCTGGCTTGGCAGTAATCTTAAAATAAAACCAGAGAGCAAACGTCAACTTATTGCAGAAAAACTTGTAAGTATGCTTTATAATCTTGTAGAGGGTACTATGGGGAAAAAATGGTCAGACTTTGCCCCGTATATAGGTGCATTATTTACAATGTCAATAACAGGCAGTCTGTCAAGTTTATTCGGACTTCGTCCCTATACTGCAGATTTAAGCACCACACTTTCCTGGGCAATTTTAACATCAGTTATGGTATGGGTATTTTCCATAAAGCAAAGTGGATTTTTCGGTTGGCTAAAAGGCTTTGCCGAACCTGTTCCGTTTATACTTCCCATTAACATAATAGGCGAAATAGCAAACCCTATTTCAATGTCCTTCCGTCATTTCGGGAATATTGCCGCAGGTATGGTTATTACCTCTTTGGTTTATGGTGGCCTTGCAAGTTTGTCAAAAATGATTTTAAGTTTTATACCGAATACATTTATAAGCAGTATTCCACTTTTCCAGTTAGGGTTACCTGCACTGTTATCAGTTTATTTTGATTTATTCGGTTCATTCTTACAAGCATATATTATCTGTATGCTTACTATGGTAAACGTATCAAATACGTCAGTTGATTAAGATATTAAAAAATAAATTTATATAAAAAGGAGATATAATTATGGATCAAATGTTATTAGCAAAAGCAATCGTATTAGGAGCATCTGCTTTAGGTGCAGGGTTTGCAATGTTTGCAGGTATAGGACCTGGTATAGGTCAGGGTTTTGCCGCAGGTAAAGCGTGTGAAGCGGTAGGTCGTCAGCCTGAAGCAAAAAGCGATATTACATCTACAATGCTTTTCGGATGTGCTGTTGCCGAATCTACAGGTATTTACAGTCTTGTTATCGCAATAATTTTATTATTTGCTAATCCGCTTATTGGTTTATTATAATAGACTGATATAATAAACTTAAGAAGGAAAGGTATAAATCATGGATGAATTTCTATCCTTTGTTACCATAGATGTATGGACAATGATTATGACATGGGGAAACCTTCTTATTCTCTTTTTTGCTATGAAGAAATTCTTGTTTAAACCCGTTAAAAATATAATGGATAAAAGGCAGGAAGAGATTGAGAAGTCTATTTCTGATGCAGAACTTGCAAAAGAAGAAGCGGCAAATCTTAAAGAAGAATACGAAAAAAGGTTATCTTCTGCAAAAATTGAGGCCGACCAGGTTATAAAAACTGCTGTAAAAAATGCTCAGTTAAAAGAAGAAGAGATTATAAAAGATGCGAATAAAAAAGCATCGGATATTTTACAAAGAGCAGATAAAGAAATTGAAAACAGAAAGAATGCCGCGTTTTCAGATATTAAAGATGAGGTTTCTGAGATTGCCATATCTATTGCGACAAAGATTATTAAAAAAGATATAAATGAAAAAGACCATGAAAAACTTATTAACGAATTTATAGACGAAATAGGTGATGCTTCATGAGTAATTTTTCAAAAGAATACGCAACCGCGTTATACGACCTTTGCAAAGAAGAAAATATAACGGAAGATATTTTAAACGAACTTATAACTATTGATGCTTTGATAAAAGAAAATAAAGAGTATAAAAAACTTATTGATACTCCTGCAATTTCTCTTTCAGAAAGATTAGATATTATAGAGGACGCGTTTTCTTCCTGTTCTTTATATGTTAAGAATTTTATAAAACTTCTTAGCGAGAATAAAAAGTTTTATGAATTTTCTTCCTGCATAAAGGAATTTAATAAGATTTATGACAAAGAGAACAACATTGAAAGAGTTGAAGCGGTAACCTGCGTACCTCTTTCAGATGCACAAACTGTAAAACTTAAAGAAAAATTAGAAAAGATAATCTCAAAAACTGTATATATAACAAATAAAGTTGATGAAAGTATCTTAGGCGGTGTTTTATTAAAACTTAATAATACACTGTATGACGACAGTGTTAAATACAGATTAGACACCTTAAAGGCAAATCTTTTAAGAAAGGGTGAGTAAGATGCACATAAAGCCTGAAGAAATAAGTAAAATTATAAAAGATCAGATAAAAAACTATTCAAATAAAATTACACTTTCCGAAACAGGGAATGTTATTTCTATCGGTGACGGTATTTCAAAAGTTCACGGCCTTGATAATTGTATGGCTAACGAACTTTTGGAATTTTCAAACGGGCAGTACGGAATGGCACTTAACTTAGAGGAAAACTTTGTAAGTGTTGTTATGCTTGGCTCTGACGAAGGCATTAAAGAGGGCGACATTGTTAAAAGAACAGGCAATGTTGTTTCTGTTCCTGTAGGGGAAGAACTAATTGGCAGGGTTGTTAACGCATTAGGTCAGGCCATTGACGGTAAGGGCGAAATTACAACAAATAAAACAAGACCGATTGAATCTGATGCTCCCGGCATTATAGAAAGAAAATCGGTAAGCGTACCTTTGCAGACAGGAATAAAAGCCATCGACTCTATGATTCCAATAGGAAGAGGTCAGAGAGAACTTATAATCGGGGACAGGCAGACAGGTAAAACAGTTATAGCCACCGATACAATTATAAACCAAAAAGGAAAAGATGTTATTTGCATATATGTTGCAATCGGTCAGAAGAGATCTACCGTTGCACAGATTGTTGATACTTTAGAAAAAAACGGAGCAATGGACTATACAATAGTTGTTTCTGCAACTGCGTCTGAACTTGCACCGCTACAATATATAGCACCATATTCAGGATGCGCAATGGGCGAATACTTTATGGAAAAGGGAAAAGATGTCCTTGTTGTTTATGACGATTTGTCAAAACATGCTGTGGCATATCGAGCGCTCTCTTTACTTATCAGAAGACCGCCGGGAAGAGAAGCATATCCGGGGGATGTATTCTATCTTCATTCAAGATTGTTAGAAAGAGCGGCAAGACTTGCGCCCGAATACGGTGGCGGTTCTCTTACTGCGCTTCCTATCATTGAAACTCAGGCAGGAGACGTATCTGCCTATATTCCAACCAATGTTATATCTATAACTGACGGTCAGATATTCTTAGAAACCGAACTCTTCCACGCAGGCATTATGCCGGCTATCAACCCGGGTATCTCGGTCAGCCGTGTCGGTGGTTCGGCACAGCTCAAGGCAATGAAAAAGGTCTCGGGCGAGTTGAAGCTGTTGTACTCGCAGTATCGTGAGCTGCAGGCGTTTGCTCAGTTCGGATCCGACTTGGACGCAGATACCAAGGCAAGACTTGCTCTGGGTGAGCGTATCGTTGAGGTGCTCAAGCAAAAGAGAAATGCACCGGTCCGCGTAGGATGTCAGGTTGCCATCGTATATGCCGTCATCAACGGCTATCTGAACAACGTGCCGGTCAAGCAGGTCGCGCAGTATGAGCAGGAGCTGTACGAGCATTTGGAGAACAAATACGAGGCACTGCTGATCCGCTTTGAGACGGGCTACTTCGATCCCGAAGACGTTGAGACGCTCAAGCGTGCACTCGGCGAGCTGGCG
>JAZOMN010000124.1:0-2111 GCA_045654005.1 Clostridia bacterium | reverse complement strand
TAAGCGCGACAGTTCCTTTTTCTAAAAGCCTTCTTCCGATTTCGTCCGCGTCAATAACTGATGCGCCAAGGCTTTTTAACATATTTGCAAATGTGGATTTTCCGCTTCCTGAATATCCCATAAGTCCTATTATCATAGCTGTTAACTCCAATATAAAATTTACCATTTTTATTATACATTAACTTAAATAAAAATTCAAACATTATTTGTAGTTTTTATAGTAAAATATATTGAAATTGACTTTGTTTTGTAGTATAATCAATATGATATAATGTAAATTGCTAAGGAGTGGAAAACGATTATTAAATTTATACTGGTATTTGTGTTTTTTTATATTATTTTCAACATTGTTCCCAAATATAAATATCTTTATGTTTTAAGGGGGACAAACCTTATAACTGAGGGGAATGTTGAAAAGGGCCTTAAAATTTTTGAAAAAGGTATCAACAGTAGCAAAGTCAGTTATATGACCAAAATAAGATATGCTTTTTTGGAACTTAAATTAGGGGATATAAAAAAAGCAAGGAAAACGATTTTAAGAATACTTGCCGAAAAAATTCCAAATGCGGTAAGATATGAAGCAAAAGCGATATTTGCTATAATTCTATACAAAGAGGGCGACCTTGCCGAAGCAAAAGAAACTATGCTTTCGGTATATGAGAATTATAAGAATACGAATATGTACTGTACGCTTGGTTATTTATTCAATATTTTAGAAACGCCCGAGAATGCAGTTAAGTTTAACGAGGAAGCGTATGAGTATAATAAAGACCATGCAGTTATTTTAGATAATTTAGGTCAGGCATATTATTTACTTAAAGAAAATAAAAAAGCGAAAGAAATTTATGAAGAGGTAATGTTAAAAGAGCCAAAGTTTCCTGAAGCGTATTACAACTACGGGCTTGTTCTTTCAGAAGAAGGGGACGTTAAAGGGGCAAAGGAAATGTTTGAAAAAGCACTTTCAAAACCTTTCCACAATTTAACAACCGTTACAAAAGAAGAAATAGAAACTAAACTACACCAAATATAAAGGGGAATTTCAAATGAGTATTTCAAGAGTTTATTCAGAAAAGAAAAAAGGATTTGATGTTGAAGCGTCATCACTTTTTAAAGACATTAAGGAAAATTTATCAATTGACAGTCTTTGTGAATTAAGAATTCTGGTAAGATACGATATATCGTCTTTGAGTTTAGAAACACTTAATAAGGCAAAGACTACTATTTTATCCGAGCCTCAGGTTGATAATGTTTATGACAGTGTTGACTTATCAGGCTATAATGTTTTTGCTACCGAACTTTTACCTGGGCAGTTTGACCAGAGGGCTGACTCTGCGGCACAGTGTATCCAGATTTTAACAGCAGGGGAAAAGCCGGTTGTCAGAGCCGCAAAAGTTTATGCCATAAACAAAGAAGTATCGGAAGATGAAATCGAAAGAATTAAAAAATATATTATAAACCCAATCGAATCAAGAGAAGCATCTTTAGAAATTCCTGAAACTTTGGAAATGGAACTTCCTGAACCACAGCCTGTTAAAACGGTTGAAGGGTTTATTGAACTTGACGAAATAAGCCTTAAAAAATTCCTTGACGAAAATGGTTTTGCGTTTGACTTATCGGATATTAAATTCTGCCAGAACTATTTTAAGGAAGAAGAAAAGAGAAATCCTACAGTTACTGAACTTAAAATGATAGATACATACTGGTCCGACCACTGCAGGCATACAACATTTGCAACCGAACTTAAAAATGTTGAAATTTACGATAAAGTGGTTAAAACTGCTTTTGATAAATACTTAAGCGTAAGAGAAGAAGTATACAAAGGCAGAACTATGAAAGATATGTGCTTTATGGATATTGCAACTATTGCAACTAAAGACTTAAAGAAAAAAGGCATACTTAAAAACCTTGACGAGTCTGAAGAAATAAACGCATGTTCAATTGAAGTGCCTGTTGATGTTGACGGTAAAATTGAACAGTGGCTTGTTATGTTCAAAAATGAAACACACAACCACCCTACAGAAATCGAACCATTCGGTGGTGCGGCAACCTGCCTTGGCGGAGCAATAAGAGACCCATTATCAGGCCGTTCTTATGTATATCAGGCAATGAGA
>JAZOMN010000123.1:0-24166 GCA_045654005.1 Clostridia bacterium | reverse complement strand
CAAGTTTCTGCGTGCCGTCAATACTTCCGTTAAAATGAAGAACAAATATATTTGATTTAAACACTTTTTCTTCCTTTTTCATTATTAACTGCAGTGTTATTTCTTCCCCGTCTGTCAATGAGAAAGGCAGAGTATAATAAAAAACATCATTTCCCATATCCTCTACAACGGTCTGGGTTTTTTTGCCGTCAGATTTTATAATATCAAGATATTTATAAAAATCTTTATAGACTTCAGGCACTGTGAATTTAAGTTTTGTTATGTTGTTTTCCCCTGTCTGCCCTGCAAAAATATTTTCACATTCTATAGATCTGTCATCAGATATCTTAACATCAATTATGTACATTTTATCCCTCCTTTAAAAATAGTCCTGAATACCAAGATAAATTGCTGTATCATTTACTACATCATCAGGAAGATTATATTTTTTCTTCCAGCCCATTAAAAGTGCATAAGCCTTGTTAGTTGAAAATTGCTCTTTTTTATTTCCTTAAGTGTCATAAGTAACATAACCTATTTGTTTTATGATGTTTTCCGATAAACTCTTTGCCGACATTTTGGATAATGCGTCATCTTTTTCAGATGATGAAGAAGAACCCGAAGAAGACGAATAAGTTTTACTCTTTGTATTTGCAATCTGTGCTTTTGTCAAGTCACCTTTTAACCCTAAATTTATAAGTTCCTGCTCTTTTTCTTTAGGAAGATATAAACTTTCAATATCGTGAATTTCCTGCTTTCTTAAATCCTCGTTGTTATCAAGTTTGATATCGTTTTCTATCTTTAAAATATCCGCATCGTTAACCCTTTTTGTTTCATTAAACTTTGCAACATCAAGATTATAATCATCAATTCGTTTTCCCTCATCTAACATAAGCCCGAGTTGTTTTTCGTTAACATCTTTAGTAAGTTCAGCCATTTCTTTATCTCCCTGAAATTTGGCATCCCTGATTTGTGATTCTAAATTTGATAATTCCTCTTGTCTTTTACCATCAATTTCACTTAAATTTTTATTATATTCGTTAATGTTATTAAGTCTTTTTGAAATAGCATAACCACCCGCAGTATGATTGCCTGTGTTGGCTATATTTTCATTCATTCTTTTTATTTCCTTGTTATTTGATAAGGTCAGATTGTTTTTCATATTCTGATAAATCTTAGGTATTTTGTTCATCTGATTTTTAAGGTCATTAACTTTATTTTGCACACTGTTTCTGATTATTGCTTTTCCTGAATTTAAAATATTATTTGTCGTATCGCCTATAAGTTTGATATTATCCTTTGGCTTAAGTTCATTGTTATAATAATTATTCATTTTTACCACCTCTTTATAAAAGTCTTAGTTTTACAATAAAACCGCCTACAATCTGATAGAAATATCCGTTATGCATAAATCCTGAAGTATCGGTAATTCTGTCCGTTCTTATTATCTTAGGCTCCATTGTGTTCTTATCAATTAAAAACACATTTGAATCTTTAACCAGAAGATTGTTTCCGTCGCAGGCATAAACCGTATATTGAAGATCCAAAATCTCTTCAAAATCACAGTTTTTAAATATTTTTTTATTGAATATAAGGTCATTTTCACAAAGAAAGAAACGATCGTTCTGCGGTGCCATAAAAAGATAAGAATTTGTAATTTCTTCTAAAGTTTCCATCTCGTCAAACTTAAACTTAAAAAGATACTGCCAGTGATTTGAAGATGTAGACTTTCTCATAAGACCTACGTAAATATTTTCACCATCGCAATCTACATCACAGATATGACTGCTTGTTCCGTCTGCATGAGTAAGTTTTATTTTGTTTTTTAATATCAGCTCACTATATTCAAGATTATATTCATATATTTTAAAATACCCTGTAGAACTTTCGTTTGAATACTCCACAAAATATATTTTCCCGTCTTTTCCTATAAAGAATTTTTCTGATGTATTTACCTGAATATCCGCCATTAGTTTAAATTCTTTAGTTAAAAGATTAAGTGAATACAAATATCCGTTATAGTATATATATCTTATGTTGTTATGCGTTTTTCCGTAAAGGCTGTAAATACTTGTCTTTGCCACGTATTCTTTAAAAGTGTCAAAAGAGCCTGTTACACTTACCGGTGCATAATCACATGACGGTACATTGTTTATAAATTTTGTATCATTACTAAAAGGAACAACGCAATCATCGGCAAATTTTTGCGATGTAATTTCCTTATCTTTTATTTTTTCTCCTGTTACACTGTCTTTTGCAAGTTTTATATGGGTTACCGACCCGTCAGGCACTTCGTTTAAAACTATATTGTTAAGTTGCCTTTTTACATCCTTTATCTGCTCATAGCCGTTATTTCCGAAAACTCCGTCAATTTGCGGACTTTTTATGCTTTCAAGTCCGCTTTCCCCCTCGTTTTCGCAGTTTAATCTGTCAACAACCTCGTTTATAAAATCTCTTGTCTGATTGTGCTGTCTTTGAAGTATCTCCCTTGAATTTGAAGGTGTATCTTCATAAAAATTACTGTCTAAAAATCCCTCTTCAGGGTCAAATTTTAATTTTTTATATTCCATTGAATCTTGCACTCCTTTCTGGTGAGTATGTTATATTTATATCTGATACAGTCATCTGGGAATTAGGTTTATCATTTGAAAGTTCAATCATCAAATATTTAGTCCGCCCTCTTGATATCCTCCTTTTAAAAACAAAAGAAAACATATTATCAAGAAAAGTAAAAGAGGAAAAACTAAAATTTATAAAATTGAATTTGTTTATAAAATATTCACTTACCTTCCCCATTTTTCCGTTCTCGTCACTTAAGGTTAATTTAAAATATGAGTTGTTTATAGATTTTAGCGAAAAAGAAATATCATATATTGTTTTAAAAATCTCAGGAGCCCCGAAATCTATCGCTTTGGTTTTAATATGTGCATTTATAGGTATATCAGGACTGAAATCATATAAAACATCTTTAAAATATGAAAATCCCTTTTCCCCTGCAAGATAAACTTCCCTGTTATAATAAAGATAATCGGTTGCCTTTATATTATCCATTAAATACCAACTGAAATTTTCGCCGTCTAACCCTATACTGAAATTTGTGCTTATATCCAGTACATAAGTGTATTTACCCACTGCAACATACAGTTTTCCTCTGTTGATAAACGAAACTGCATCGGATAAATTTTTTTGCATAAGCAAAGCCTTTTTTGAACTTATACCGTTAATGTTCTGCGATATACACCTTACATTTTTTTCGTCCTTTATATTGGTTGAAGATAATGTCATAACCCCCCAGGTACTGTTTAACCAGACAAGTTGGTTATCAACTGTCTCAAGAGTATATGGGCAATCGCACCCTATATTACTGTTAAGACGGGACAGAGTAAAATTAACCTCATTCCCGTCAAAATTATAATAGGAAATATATATGCTTTTCTTTTTGAAAAATATAAGTCCGTTATACTGTTTACCTATACACATTACAGGGTCATTCTCATCCCCTAAAATTTCAAACTGGGTTATAGGAAAATATTCGGGATTTTTAAGTTCAGAATAGAAAAATGTGTTTGAATAATCAGGGTTTCCCGATAAAAACATTCTTGTTCCCTCGCTTATTCCCGAACTTAAGCCCCCAAACGCTTCTGCAATACTGCAGTTTGTGATTTTCTGCCTGTCCTCTGAATTTATACCGTAATAGGTTATTTCAAGAAGATTATGCCCTTCTTCCAAAGCAGTTTTAAAATTAATGTAACCGCTGTCATAATCAATGGTATAATCGTTTAAAATTCTTCCGTTAAATGTTGCAAATATCCCTTTATCTTTGTCTAACTTTGCATCAGGCAGTTTGATTGATTGGGTGCTTCTGGTTGTATTGTAAGTGTATTTGAAAGCACCTGTAAGATAATTGTACGCTTCTGAACTGTCTCCGACACTTTGCGCGGTACAGTTTATGAGAACCGTGGGAATATACCCCGAAACTACAGAACAACTAAGTTCTTCGTCTTCATAGGATACAACATAATATTCCCCTGTACCGATATAGTAAATTTTTCCGTTATATAAAAAGAATGTTCCCTTTTTGGTTTTAACCTTACCTAAAAGAACTTTAACCTCTTTTGTGTCGCAGTTATATGCTTTTATCTTATCCCCTGCGTGATAAACAAAATGATTATAAAACACATCTTTTGATACGCAGTAAATATCATCTTCCAAAAAGAGCATTAACTGACCTTCTCTTTTTTTAAGTACATTACCGCTAAAATACATATTGAGCATATCAGGGGACTTGTTATACGGAATTTTTTCCTCGCTTTTATCTATTACTATCCCGCCGTTAAGACTGTCAATTCTGTAATTTTTAGGATTAAAACTTAGTCTTGGGTACATATTAACACATCCCCTCTAATAAAGAAGCTAAGTCCATTGTTTCTTCCCCGTGTTTATATGTCTCAATCATATGCTGATATTCATACATTAAAAGGTTGTATTTGTCATTCTCTCTGTCAAATGCACAAAGCATTGCTCCGACATAACAGGGAATAATGTTTTTTAAAATATAACTATCAAGAGGAATATTATCTTCCTCTAAATAAAAATCAGGGTCGATAATTTTAATATTCTCAAGATTAGCAAACTTTCTTATTGCCTGTTTTATTAAAAATTCTGCTTTCTTCTTATGCTGTTTTTTGTATTCGCTGTCAATAAATCCTGTTGAATCGTTAAGTTTTTCTGCAAGATATAATGCACTTTCATATACATCGTTAATAGTCAAATCAATTCCTCCTTCTTTTAAAAAAAGGGGATGTTAAAACATCCCCTCTTTAAATTATTTGTCCCCGTATGAATTACAGACTAAAGGGGAATATTTCAACATCGGAAGGACTTGCGTTTCCGATTTCAATTACGATATATCCTGCATCTTCTCCGTGAACATTTTTATATCTTCCCGTATCTTTTAAGTTGATTAAAACGCTGTCGCCAGAGTCAACCGTAACAGAAGTATCGCCCATTGCAAGCACGCTGTTTCCGCCTTTTATAATGATGTCGGCTTCAGATGCTCCGTTATTTTTTGCAAAAAGACCGAACGCTTCATCGTGAGATGGGGTTTTAATTCTTACCTGATTATCACACTCTGAAAATTCTACATTTGCACTTTGTTTGTTATATAAAGATAATGTTTCTATATTCATTTAAAACTCCTCCTTCTTATTCTTCGCCTTTTGAAAATTTAATTAAAGCGATTTCTTTAGGTCTTATAATTTCACCGCCGTAAACGACAAGGCCTTTCATTGCGTCAGCAAAAAGGTGTGACGGTTTTACTCTTTCGATTTCTTTTAGTGTAAGAGCGAAAGCGTAAGCAGTTGAAGTTCTTGCTACACAGTAGTCGTATTCTCCGTCATTGTAAATGTTGTTTGTCATATAAACATCGAAATCAAGAAGTTTTCCGCAGAAACCTTTTCTTAAAATATCCGAATTGTTTGTGTCGGTTGTAACAAGCATTTTCTGAATTTTTTCAAACATTAAAGGGGATACCTCTAAAACCCTTTTATCTGTCGGTGCATCTGCCATATTAAGTAAAGTCTGTGCATTTAATATGTAATCAAAAATGTTTTTGCTTGTCGCATCGGACGCATCAACAATATTTGCAGTCGATTTTTTAAGACCGTTATAAATTGATTTGTAAATAAATTTATCGGTATCAACCGCAATACTTCTTCCTGCTTCTTCTAAAAGTGCAGTTTCATAATCAACATCAGTCTTAACTTTATCTGCTCTGTCAATTTTTTTAGCAAAATATTTCTGTTCGGTAAGTCTTACATTTACTGATGCATCATCAATATTATCAAAATTGATATTACCGCCGTTATAATCCATAAGGTCAACCTGTCCTAAAGTGATTACTTTGATAGTGTCACCCTTATTTTTCATTTCGTCTGTGTAACCTAAATATGAGTTTTCTGCCGCAACTGCGTTTCCCTTACGGGCTGTTTCTATTTTTCTTGAGTATAGTAACTCTGCTCCTGATTGAATTCCGTTTGCCATTTTTATTTCTCTCCTTTTTTATACTGTTTTAAAATTCTTGCAAAATTTTTGTTAAATTCTTTGTCAGACATATTTCTTATCATCTCGTCTGTAAATTCTTCTTCTCTTTCAGGTACGCCTAATACGCTTCCCGAAGAGGCATTTTTGTTTTCTTCATTTGCTTTTTCTATATTTTTTTCGCGTAAGATATTTCTTAAAGTAACCTCGTTATATATATCCTTTAAAGGTCTTTGAGACTCTTCCCATTCTTTTAAAATTTCAGGGTCAAGTTTTCTCTCGTCAATATCAGGATATATTTTTTTGAATTCTTTAATTTCTTCATTCTTTCTCTTCATAGGAATAAGTTCTTCTTTTTCCTTTTGTAAAGATTTGATCTGAAGTTCCATTTCTTTTAACTTTTTAGCATATTCGAAAGGAATATTATTATCTTTTGAATACTGAGAAATATTTTCTCTTTCCTGTTCTTCATAAAGACCATTTATAAGATCGTCAGGAGAAATTCTTAAATCTTCAGCGAGTTTTGTAATTTTGTCATTTTTCTCTTTAAGATTTTTAACTTCCTCTGAAAGTTTCTCGCAGTTTTGCGATAATTTGTCATAATTCATTCCCTTTTGAGCAAGTTTTATAGCATCTTCTTTAGTAAGATTATAAGTTTTGCCATTGTAAACTATTTCAAGAAAGGGAACTTTTTGTTCCTGGTTGTTCATTTACATTACCTCCATTTATTTTTTGTTCTTCAATAAGTTTTTCTTTTGACGGTAAATATCCGTCAGGAATTCTTTCTAAGTATTGTGTAAAGTTAATTCTTTCTGCCGCAAGTAATTTATCCAGCGTTTCGATAGAAGTAAGTTCACTAAACTGTGACGACGGTCCTACATCAACTTTTAAGTCAATAACCGCATTTTTCATTTTTGAAAAATCAAAAGTCGTAATTACTTTCTGACCGTTTTCGGTATAGGAAAACCGTCTTCCCGCCTTATAATAAGAAGAAATAAAATCTAAAATTATTCTTCCTGCATCTTCTATCATTTTATAAAACCTCAGTCTTATATTATCAAGAGGAACATTCGATGCCTCTCTTACCGCAATAAAAGCACTCGTATTATTGGTGGAAACATTTCCCAAAGATGCATCGTTAACTCCCATCATCTCTTTGGTATAAGAAATGGTAAGATCGATAAGTCTGAACAGATCGCCCGATACTGACGGCGGATTAAGATACTTAATCGCACCCTCAATATTTCCGTTTACACCTATCATTCCGCCAATGGTATTTGACGGTTTTCTTACTCTGGAATTATCGTAAATCATCTTGGGAAATGCAAAAAGCATGGAGTTAAGCATTGCCTGGGCAAAGGCCTTGTTTATGAACAACTGGTTTGGTTTAAGTCCGTAAACTTCGCTTATTCCGTGAATGCAGTTCTTTTTTTCCTCCCAGTTCATAAGAGCAAAAGGATAAAGATTTAACTTGGTATCAGTTTCCTCTTTTATAACTGCACCTTTTGTAACCTTTTTAAAATAAACCTTTCCGTCTTCGTCTTTGTAAAATTTTATAAGTGCGGTAGTTTTGTCCAGTCCCTCAAGTTCAATTTTTGACATATCCCCTGCACTGTAAAAATTGTCCGAATCAGGCATAATTAGGTCTATTTCTTCTTTAGGTCTGCCATTCTTTTTAGCCTCCCTTTTTAGATTCATCGTAAGTTCTCTTACTGCTATAATAATATAAGGCTGTTTCTGAATATCTGCTACATTGGGGTTTCCCGGGAAAAATGACGTATTGTCTATTATTTCTGAGTTTATATCTCCCATATAACCCTGACCTGTTTTTACAGACGGGTCCCAATAAAAATACAATATGTAATCTCCCGTAAGCGCCGCATCTTTTAGCCCTTTTTGATTTTTAGCATCCATCTGCAGTCTTTCCCATATATTTGCTATAAGTTTTGTGAGCATTATACCGATATGGCTTAAGTCCCCCTCACCATTTAAATTTTCAGAAGATACTGTAATTGATGTGGGGTTTGATTTCAATGCAGAAATTTTATATTGAATAACTCTCTTTATAAGGTTGAATACGGGCTTTGGCATATTCTTAACATCAAGCCCCGCCCATTGGTCTCCATTAAAAAGCCTGTGTGCCTCATCAACCGATTTATATAAATTTATGGTGTTTTTATAAGATATTCCCTGCTCATACTGAGTAAAAATATCCTCGGGCAGATTACTTAGCATCGTTTTCACCTGCCATTTCAAATTCATAACTCATCATCTTGTCATATTCTTGATTAAGTTCGCTCTCATACTGCTTTTCAGCACTTTTTACCAAAGGCAGATTATTATTTATGTAGAAACTGTCCTTTATTCCTTGCCTGTAAGAGAAAAACACCATTAAACTTACAGACAAAAACATTAAATTTATAACTATTTGCATTTAATCATAGAAACTATCTATTAACCTTTCATCAATAAACAGTCCTTCCTCCTTTTTAGAATTTGTAAAGTTGTAGCCTTCATAAGGCATAGAATTTTTTTCTGCTTCTTCGGGAGGAGCAATAATATTTCCTAAAAAATATCTTAAGGCATCAGGTGCGTGGGTAATGTTATGCGGGTTTCTTGCAACATCGGATAAATTGTTTTCATCCTTTGTAAGTTTGGGAAGGCAGTCAATAAGATTAACACAACTTCTTGCAATCTTTAATCGGGAAGTCAGTTTTCCGTCTATATTTACAGGTTTTAAAAATTCCTTGACGCAGAGCCAACCGCTTACTCGTCCTTTTCCTGACTTTAGAAGTCGGATACCGTAATTTGAAAAAATATCTGCAATGCTTCTTCCGCTTTCTCTTTGCCTGTTCCACATATCAAAAGGCGCATACACACACCTTATGTTCTCTTTTTTTATATACTTTGCAAGTTCCTCAGCGGCTTTTGAAACAATAATATCCTCTTTATATATTTCCCTGTAAACATATACGTTTAAAAATCTATCCACTCTGTAAAAATATGCGGCAAACATATCAAGCCCATAGTCAAAAGATGCGTAAAAATCATACTCATCGCTAAAATCAATTTCCATATCATCTACAGTATGAAGATTATATGAAAATTCTCCAAAATAGCCTCCTTTGGCTATCCCCCATTCTCCCTCGCCTACAATTTTATAACTGTTATAATCATTCTTCTTTAAATCCTCGAACATTTTTTTATCTGCCTTTGATAAAAATTCGTTGTGGTAATAGTTTCTTGTAATGGCAAGAATATTTTTATCCTTTTTATCAAAAAACCTCTTTTTTATCCACATTTCGCTCCAGGGATTCAAAGTAAGGGTAATCTGAGGGAACAAACTCTCATCCGAAATTCCTCTAATCGAAAAATCAAGTTTGTTAAATTCTTCTTCGTCATTTACCTGATATGCTTCCTCAATCCATACCCAACACAAGTATCCATGGCTTACCGTGATTGAAGTTATGGAATCGGGATTATCAAATCCCCGAAAAAGAATTTTCTGGCCTGTCTCCTTTACAGTTATCTCAAGTGGTGAAATCTTAAAGTCAAAAAGATGTGTAACCTTTAATCTTTCACAGGCTTTTTTAAGTTCTGAAAACTGACTGTCTTTTAAACTGTTGTAAAACTGCCTTACGCATAAAAGATTTGCATTTTTGTGTTTTAAAAGATGGTATATGTACCAGAGCGCAGCAGTAGTTGACTTTTTACTTCCTCTGCCTCCTTTTACAACACGGTAGCGTCCTTTAAAATCCCAGAATTCCTTGTAATTTTTACCCACTGTCTTTTTTAAATCAACAATAGTTTTCTCAATCTTCAACATCCCCTTTTATTATTACTGTCGGGACTGATGATTCTTCTTTTTTTCCTTTTGAAGTTGTAATATTAAGTATTTCTTTTGCTGCACTTATTTTTACCTTTAAGTCTTCGGCGCCGTAAATTATTTCACTTAAAGCTTTGAGTGCATCCTCGGTGTACTTTTCGTACTTTTTTTCTTTTTTCACGCCTTTTGTCCTCCCTTAGCCAAAGTCGTTTTCCGGATAACTTTCTTAAGGCTAATTATATTATAACTCATTTTTTCGTTTATTTTTGTCAACTTCCCGATTTTAGCAAACCCGCTGATACCAAGGCTTTCAAAAAAAATTTTTAGTAATTTTCGGATTTTTCGGGAAAGTAGCCAAAATAGGGACAGACCCCAAAACGGTGAAAAATCCACCGAAAAGGGGACTGTCCCTTTTTCGGTGGATTTTCAATTCTTATATTTAAATACTATTACTCCGGCAATCATTAACCCTATTCCAATGTATTTAGTTAAATCAAATGGAACTTTTTTTGAGCCAAATAGTCCGAATGCATCAATAATTGCCGCAACAAGTAATTGAGCAATTAATATTACAGAAATAGCAACAGTCGGACTTAAATTTTTGATTGCTAGCATAACCGTAAGAGTTATGACAAATCCGATAATTCCGCCCAGTAAATAAAGTTTGTTAACTTCTCCTGCCTTTAATATATCGCCCTTCCCAAATATAAGCATTGCTATAATTGCAAGTACAAATGCCGAGCCTTGAACAATAGTGTTTGACTCTAAAAGTCCTATTTTTTCGCTTAACCTTGTATTAAAAACGCCCTGAACGCTCATTGCTGCACCTGCAACAGCCGCAAATATAAAACCTAACATAAAAAAACACCTCATTCATATTTTTAAATAAATGAGATGTTTTTATACATTATCTTATTATTATTCCATTTTATAAACTATAACGCCATCTTTAGCATTTATAATGCCATCATTATTTAACAAATTTATTTCATCAGGTTCAAGATAAACTCTTAAAATCAAAATAGCATCGGCATCGTCATATTTTCCATCGCCGTTTGAATCTTAAAGAACCTTGTTTAGTTAACCTTCAATAAAATATGTTTACTCTGCAAAAAACATTTCTTTAAAGGTTTTATAAATATACAATAAAAATCAAATACATTAAAGGTATTGAGATAACTGATAATGCATGGGATATAACAGCCATTGCTGCTCCTGTTTTTGTGTCGCCTCCGTAAGTTGCCGGGAAAACTATCGTATTTAATCCAAGCGGGGTGGCGAAAGCAATTAGCGCCAATGTCATTATTTCGTCATTTGTACCCAAGAGTTTTAATAATATCATTATAACTGCGGGAATAATAACCAATCTGAAGACAGATACTATATACACTTTTTTATTTACTATAAATTCTTTAAGATTATATCCGCCAATCACAAAACCAGCCAGAACCATCGCAACAGGCCCCTGACAATTCCCTGCATTATCTAAGGCATTAAGTATAAACTGAGGTACATACTCCGTTATATTTAAAAGTCCGATTAACATACCGACAACTAAAGCAATCGTTGGCGGAGTCAGTATGCCTTTTTTAAAATTATCAAGCATACTTACATTTTTATCCTTAGGAACTAATATGTATAACCCCCAGGTATGACATAAAATTCCTACAGCAAAGGTAAAAAGTGAATACTTATAAAACAGGTCACTTCCCCATACTCCAAGAATTATAAAATTACCCATAAACCCAAAATTACCAAAAGTCAAAGCATATTTATATATATTTCTCTGATATAAATTTTCAGGCAAATGCATATTTTTTCTGACAAAACATTTTGACAAAGGATAAGAAATACTAATGGCAAATACTACAATTATAAGCCCATATAGCATAAGCACCCAATTATCCTTAAAATTTTCGACAGTACATTTAGTCGTCTGTGTAAAAAGCGAAAGTGCCGGAACGAAAACAAAAGTTTCCAGTTTTGCCATTACACTGCCTGTATTTTCGGGCAGACTGCTTTTTTTTCTGATGATAAATCCAACTAAAATCAAAGTAAACATCATAAGCATCTGCTCAAACGTAAGATTAAAAATTTTCATTTTTTCTACCTTTCTTGTGCTGACAGCATCAAGTAATATATTTTAATTTCCGAATACATTTTCTATAGAAGCAATATGACGGGTATCGTTTGCAAGTTCAAACTTCGGAGAAATAAGCGAAGACTCTTCTCCGTTGAAAGTAACTATTGTTATTCCCGTAAAAAGCGTACGAAACGATGAATAAACAAAGGGTAAAGACATATTAAATATATGTGAAATAACAGTTGAAGATGAGCCGCCATGGCTTACCATTACAACATTTTCAGGATTACTTTTTACAACACGGTAAAAATGACCTTCACGCTTATACCCCAAGTCTTCAAGCAAATCATCGAAACCGTTTTTTATACAATCAAGATACGAAGGGAATGTATTGTTGCAAAAATATTTACTATTTTCCCAATTCTCATTCATAAGAGACACACCGTCTGCAATCATATCTTCAATAACACTCCAGGGATAACCGTCATGGGGTAGTTCTTCTCCGTTTACAGACCCCCATTTGACTTCACGCATAAAATCGCATAAAGTTACATTCATTCCTCTTGCATCTGCCAGATGCTGTGCTGTTTCTACCGCTCGTCCGCAGGAGGAAGAATAAATACGGTCAATCTTTTCATCTGAAAGCCTTTTAACCATCGCTTGTGCATGCTTGTGCCCAAGTTCAGTCAAACAGTCTTTTTTATAGTCCGGATGTCCGTGCCGTATAAAAATCAGTCTCATTTCAAATACACCCTATCTTTTTGTAAAATTTTATTATATAAAGAGGGTGCAAAATTACACCCTCTTTATAAAGGAAATCTTTATATTACATTTTATCTTGTCTTGTCTGAGCATCATTATATATCTTAACTATTTCATCTGCTCCCAAGGATTTGGCTTTCTTAACCCATTCATCCCATGAAGCGGTTCCTAAGATATATTTAACTGAAAATTCTTTTCCTGCTTTCTGCAAATCAGGTGTTTTAGCATTGATTACATCTTTTTCTTCCACTGTAAACTGTAAAACAGGGTCTAAAGGTGCCATTCTGCCTTCCTGCTTAGCATAATCCTGTGCTTCCTGTTCTCTTTCGGAGAATTGGAAAGATGCACTTCTTCTGTTATTACTTAAATACATTCCTTCGATTGACATTCCCCACTTTTCTTCACGTTCGTTAAGTGACGGAACTTTCCCTTCAAAGCCAACATAATCAGCATAGCCGTCTTCGCCTATTGTATATGTTTCGCCTTCAACACCCATACAATATAGTTCTATACCTGTTGGAGATAAGCAAAAGTCAAGAAGTTTGAAAGCAACCTCTGCTTTATCATTGTTTGCAACATATCTTGCCCAACAAAGCTGATTCATTTCAGGATAAGTCTGGTCAGGTCCTATAGGATTTGCAAATCTTAAGTCATATTCGGGAACAGTATCCAAAGTCTGTTCTTTAAACTGTTCAAGTCTTCCTATCCAGTCAAAAGTAACAAATGTTTTGTCAGCCTGTGCCATCTTCTGAGTCCATGCAGACTGTGTCATTGTTATAAATTCAGGATCAAGAAGTTTTTCGTTATATAGTTTTTTAAGAAAATCAAGCATATCCTTGTATTTTGCATCTATATCCGAATACTTCCATACCTTAGCATCTTCGTCATAGTACGGTTTGTGAGCCGCAAGCCCCCAGCTTGTTCCAAGCTTATCAAAAATCTGCTCCTTGTTTTTTGAAACAAACGGAACTGAATCAGGATATATCGATTTTAATTTTTTAAGAGCCTGATAAAATTCTTCTGGAGAATTCCACATTTTTATACCGTGCTTGTCAAAAATATCTTTACGGTAAAGCATACCATGGTTTACATCCTTCTGATAATCCCAACCGTAAAATCCGTATAATTTCCCGTCAGCTGCAGCATAGGATTTAAATATCCAGTCATTGTCCTTGTTATCAACAAATACTCGTCTGAAATTTGGAAGTTCGTCTAAGTAGTCGGATACTGCTGCCAATGCTCCCTGAGAAGCTAAATCCATTGCAAGAGAGTCTTCAAGTCCCTGACCTATAATATCAGGCATCTGATTTGCAGCAATCAGAACTTTTATTTTTTCTATTGCGGTAGAGGAAGGATAAATATCAAGCTGAACATTTACACCCGTCATCTCACGCATTTTTTTAATAACATAACTGTCATTTAATGTATTTACTGCTGATGTAACCGACCATCTTATTTCAACAGGTTCTTCAGTAAGAGGCATTTTTAGACCGCCTGCATCTTTAACAACAACATCAGGATTATATAAAATATTACTTGATGTTTTTGGTGAACAACCTGCAAATAATGATATAATTAAGACGATTACCGTAAGAAGATATATTTTCTTTTTCATATCTATTATCCTTTCTTAGAAATGAATAATGAATGATGAATAATGAATAATTAAGGTATAAATTGCTATGCAATTTATGAATTTAATTCCAAAAATTCCGCGAGGAATTTTTACCTCAATTATTCATTTTTCATTTTTCATTTTTCATCATTCATTGCGGAACGCGCATTTGCGTTCCGCATTTTTATGACTGCATATCATACACAGTAATACTGCAATTTAAATGGTCGTAATTTTGACCTTCAAGCCAGTTTGCAAGATTTGATAATGATTCTTTTGCAAGTAAAGATTTTACATTGATTTCAGGTTTTAAATATTTTTTCATTATATTTTCCTCCTTTACTGCACTGTGTTATCGGTAATTGTTACAGTTGTAGTTTCTTCATAATAGTGATAATCGTCGTTAAAGAACGCGTAAGGTCTTACAAAGTATTCATTTCCAAGTATGTTGGTGTCGCCCTCTTTGTCAATAATTTTTATTCCATACTCACCATAATCGTTTGAACCCTTAGTTGCAGGAAGCATAAATGTTGTATCTCCATCTACGTCCTCAGCGTCTAATTTGTTTGAATCTCTTGATACTATTACACCAAAATCAGTTGTAGGAAGTTCCATATTAAGTCTTACAAATGTGTAACTTATATATCTTGCTTCGTCGTCAATATACCCAAAAGTATAAGGCTTAGAAAATGCAACTTCTTCCGCTTTAACGAAGTCAATATCAATTACTGCACCTTCTGTAACTGAAACATTATATAAACCGTAGGTATCTTCATGTTCATTAATTTCAGTTCCGTTAACTTTTACAACAGGTGTGTAACCTATATCTGCTTTTACAGTAAGTGCAATACTTTCTGCTTTTTTAAAAGTTCCGTTTGCTATATTGCCGTCAGCATCTTTAACAGTACCGTTACCTGAAATATCATAAAATACTTCGTTTCCTTTTGGTGCTCTTGTTGTAAATGAGATATCGTTATACGCAGTCTGACCAACCATGTTGGCAACACCGTTTAGTGAAAGTTTATATTCTGTCTGAGGTTTTAAAGTTTCAGATAATGTAAGTTTATAAATCTGGTCTTCTTCGTCATCAAGTTCAATACTTAAAGGAGCTTTTCCGTTAACGGTTAAAACACCTGCATTGATATTACTTACAGTTGAGTTAAAGTCAACATATATTACATTAAGTTCAGTTCCTTGTGCATTAAGAACCTGTGCTCCGAAGTTTTCAGGAACTTCATATACTTTAAGATAATCCATATATGTTATAAGTTCTTGTAATTTACCAGCTGCCGCTGATTCTGACCTGTTTGCATTGTTATCAAATCTCACTGTTCCAAGTTTACCCTGGTCATCCCAGTAATTATCTCCATCAACACCTGCAGGGGTAGAAGTACCAATATATGCCCCGTCTATATACAAATCTTTTGTATTATCAGTATTACTGTAAACTATAGATATTGTATGGCCTTCGTTCCAGGTCAAAAGTTTGAAGCGTTCCGAGCCCTCTGAAACTTCTGTAAAATCGTAATTGTTATTTTGGCGAGCCGGGCGTATTCTTATTCCGTAAACACAACCGCCTGTACCGGAATGATGAAAACGTCCGCTGTCAGGTCTTGTGTTTGTTATATCAAATCTGACTTTATATTCTAAAACGAGAGGCTGTTTGTCTGCTGATGTATTTTCATAGTCAGGCGTAAATTTTACGCTGGAAAGATTGTCGTACTTTGAATACATTTTCATCGCACCATCTTCAATGGTTACATATGCATTTTCCGGACTGACAGATGAAGCTATATTTTGTACAAATTCAGAACCTAATTCATCTGCGTTAAAAGAATTAAAGTATTGCTGATCACTTTCGCCAACATAACCAGAAGCTTTTGGAGTCACTGCAAGCGAGGAGGTGCTTACTTGTTTTCCAACTGTTGTTTTTAATTCATTTGAAATATTAAGAGTGTAAGTGGTGTTTTCTATAAGATCGGTTGCCGGTGTTAATTTATAGGTATTTGGGTCAACCATATCAACTTCTTTAATTGCAGTTCCATCAGATAATGTAAACATGCTTTCGCTTATATTACCCGGAGTCTGATTAAATTTTAACACAATTGCTGAAGCACCGGCTTCGGTAACTTCTGCAGTAAAAGTGGCATCTGAAGCCTCATATACTTTAAGATAGTCCATATACACCTTTGAACCATTTTTGGAATACCAGATAAATTGTACACCTTTGAAATTACCGGAATCCCAAGAATTTGCTTTGGTAACGGTAGAATCTTTAGATGTCTCCACTTTAGTTCCATCCCAGTAAAAATCTCTGGTATTCGCAGTCGGACTGTACACAACGCTTGCCGTGTGCCACTCCGCCATATTAGTTTCCTCATCAAAATAATATTTAGTGGTATCATCACCCGAGAAAGTCATATATTTATCATATGCGTATATCCATGCTCCGTATGTATTTCCGTTTTTACCTGTTATAAATCGATCTCCTGTAACTCTGGGATCAAGCTTTACTCTGTACTCTAACACTAACGGGTTGCGATCCGCACTGCTGTTCGAGTAATTTGTGATAAAATCAAATGTTGCCGATTGTTGTAAAGCTGCAGTTGTATTCACGGTTGCAATCAAGTTCCCGCCTGATACTTCCATGGCAACGTTGCTTTTTACGGCCAATCCATTGTAGTTTTGACTAAAATCGTTGTAATAATATACTGTTTCGGCTGTATCCGCAGATACCATTACAGGAACAGATAAAACAGAAATTATTAAACTTAAGGTTAATAGAATTGCTAAATGTTTTTTCATTTTTTTTACATTCCTTTCTTTTTTTTTATTTATTTTTTATTTTTTATTTTTTCCTAATCTTATGATTAAGAAAATATTTTGATTAAGAAAGAATTGTTGTATATGTAATATACAACAAAAAGACTATAGTCTTTTGCCTTTTTCATTTCGGGTTGTCGGTTTTACACCTCATCCACCGCTGGTGCGGTCCCCCTTCCCCTCAAGGGGAAGGCAGCCAACCCCTACAATCATTTCTCATTTCGCATTTCGAATTTGAAAGAAGTTTATACCCATAATACTCCTGTTGCACGGACATCATGATAAAAACATACTCCGCCATGAGGATACGGCATATTTTCTTCAATAAAGTCGTACATAAGTTCAGGGATTTTGTCAATTTCGCCCGAAATAAATTTATCTATTATTCTTTTAGCATAATAAAGTCTTCCGATTGTTGCCCCGTATCTGTTATTAAGTTCTTCCCATCCGAAAGCTATATACATATTAAGCCACTGCTCTTCGTGTAATAGCATAAGTTCTTCGTAGCATTTAACAAGATAAGGTATTTCTTCTTCGCTTACTTTTTTAAGCCAATTTAAATCCTTATTTTTGTAAGCATCTCTTATATATCCAATTATCTCCATCTTTTTTGTGGTTATTTCAAAAACAAACCTTGAATAATCAAAATATTTTTCCCATAAAGTGCCTTTACCTGCGTTTTTGATTGTTTCTGATGCTTCTTTATGTTTTGGCAAGATTTTAGAAAAATCGTAAGTACCCGTCATATTATATAAAATATCTGTATAAAACAATTTTTTACCCATATAATTAGGATAAATATATTCTTCTTTTGGCAGATTTTCAACCCACGGATAATGGTAAGCGGACAATGCTCTTAATTCCTTCATATCAAGGTTAAAAAGATTTTTTGAAAGCGAATATACTACATCTTCCGAATAATCCTTGCCAAGAAAACAATGCTCGGAAAATATCAGAAGTTGGGGAAGTGCAAAGGCAATATTGGTTTCATTACCGTCATCGCCGAAGGTTGATACCCTGACATCTTTTACATTATTGTCAATGCAGCATTTAAGCGCCTGATTCATTGTGTCAAATGTAAAATCAGGCTGAGGAAGCTGTCCTGCCCAAGTCCAGATGCCACCCAAAAACACAACCTTTTTCCCAAGCATTCTGTGTCCGTCCAGTAAGGTTTTATAATCATCATATTCAGTATGATAATAGTCCCAATATACGATATCAACATCGGGAATTTTTTCAATTTCTTCGTAAGAGGGATTAAAGGAAAAATCATAATACCCTTTACCCATATGACTGTAAAACAAATCTCCCGAAACTGCAGTAGATGAAAAACCATACTTTTCACAGATTTTTCTTACTCTTTCAATATGCTTCTTAACTATACTGTAAGGAGAAGTAAATTGTTTCTCCTTCATTATCTTTTTAATACCGACGCCGCGTGCTTCATCGCACTTTACATTAATCTTATCTGTTCTGAAACAACTTCTCATTGTTTTTATCATAGTTTCAATGAACTCATAAGTTTTTTCTTCGCCGCATAAAAGAACTTTGTTTGTTTCTGCAAATTCTTTTGGTTCCCTGTATCTTAAATACTGTTCAAGATGCCCTAATGCCTGACAGGACGGAATAACCTCAATTCCCATCTGGTAACCGTAATCATCAATTTCTCTTAATTCATCGTGGGAATATTTTCCTCTTCTGTATCCAAAATGCGGATAACCGGGAAGGTCAAATTCATCCTCCATAGAAAGATACATTGTATTAAATCCTAAAAGTGAAATGCAATTTATAATTTCCTTTATCTTTGAAACATTTATTACTGCGTTTCTTGCTAAATCAATAGAAAATGCCAGAGTGTCAAAATGCCTTTTTTGTGAAATTTCAAATTTTTCCTTACCCTGACGGCATTCTGTCACATAAAGCATTAAAGCACGGGAAATGTCAGTTTTCTCTTTTCCGCCTATAACGGCTTTATTTCCGTCTTTTTTTATGTATAAATTTTCACACTCAATAAATTCAAATTGGGTGTTATCACTGTAGTTTAAGAGTTCAAATACTTTTAAAATAATATCTGAAACACCAGCGCTGTTTATTTCTTTTAGTGACATATCAATCCCCCACTATACTATCCTTTGCGATAAATTACCAAATCCATATCGTCAACATAAGTTTCATGAATCAATACTGTACTGCAGTCTGAACCGAAGTTTATATAATCCATCATTTCTCTACCTGTGCCCGCTTCTACTTTTACATTACCGCTCGGAAGTACTTCGACTACATAGATAAATCCTGCATATCTGTGTGGTTCAAGTGAAGTAAGATTGTTACCCAGAGTTGAAGGGTCTTCCTTTGTTACTCTGAAAATTTCATCATACGAATCATAAACATTGGCATATATGAATCTGTTTCCAGCTGTACGCCCTCTTTCATCATAGTTGTTCTGCACTTTTTTGTTGTTATAGTCAAAAAGATATGTATAATGATACATTTCATTCTTTGCATTTCTTGACATAAAGACGCAGTCCCCAGGCTTAAGGTTGGCACCTGTTTGTAAATCAATTGAATAACATTCAGAAGATTTATTTTTGTACCAGTATGTTATTTTGTTTACAACCTCGCCTGTTTCAGGAGAAACAACCTGTGTAACCTTTTCGATAAGGCTCATATACGCATAATCACTGTAAGACACTTCGTCCGACGCGGTAGTTGCAGGCATTGTTATTATATCACAAAGTATTCCTTCTTTATTTCTTGAATATGCCCTGTATTTATATCCAGCTGAGTTTGTCAGGTTGTCTATAGTGAATACATCAAATTGTCCATTTGCTGAATTGGCATCAGGCACGGAAAATATCGCACATCCCTTCGAAAGCCACACAAATTTCTGCTTTTCAGTTGTGTCTAATGAGATGCTGGCTGAACGGAAAGTTTCTAATGTATTCCAACTGTCATATACCAGTTTTAATTCTTCATCGGGTTGGTTTGCGTCAGGAGCCAGTGTATCTAAAAAGCATAAATATCCGTCCTGGTCAAGTTCATAATATACAATATCCGAAGATATATTTTGTAATTTTTCATAGGCTTCGGAAACTTCAAGTTTTACTCCGTCTAATTTTATTTTCTCGGAAACTCTAAAGCCTCTTACTTCTCCATCGACAACTGTTGCCATTCTTACAAAAAGAGTTATATCGGGTTTATAGTACGCATTCATATTTATAAAATAACCAAAACCGCTCGTTTCGTCGCCTGTCGGAAAGAAATTTACTACTTCTCCGTAAGCATCTAAAAAGAATACCCCTTTATCTCCCGCTTTGATATCTGAAAACTCTTTTTTAAAGTATCCGGATGCAGGATATTTTACTTCGCTTATAGTTACATAACTTTCGAAATCATTGAATTCATAACTGTTAAGCACACCCTGAATTCCTTCATCTGAATAAATAATTTCTATATATTTACACTCTTTGTTTTCCAAAACTGTAAGAACACTGTCAGTATTTATCATTCCGACATCTCTTAGTCTGCCCTCAGTATCCGTAATCTTTACCTTTTCATATCCGTTCTCCAAATCCAAAGAGCCGTAACCGTCTTTAAGAACCAGCAACTGCTGATTAGAGTTTGAGGTATCAACTATATAGTTTTTATAGTTTAATATTTTAATTACATCATACTCGTTGTCATTGTTATTATCTATAAACTCAATTGTTCCTTTTTCAAGGTTAAAAAGACTTTTATCAAAGGTTCCGATAGCCGATTTGTTATATATAATAGTAGCAGACGGAGGAATTTCAACATAATCGTTACTGTTTTTTAAATAGAGTTTATAATTTTCATAAACATCTATCTCCCTGTGAGTCAAAGTATGAGTTTTATTTTTTTCGGTTTTCTTTATATAAACAGCTTCGTTTGCATAAGAATTGTAATAAGCCTTAACTTCAAAGCCAAGAAAATCGGATGCGTTTAACATTGTTGTTTTAAGATTCTTATTTCCGACTGTCAGCATTCCGTCTTCCATTGGTTCTGCCTGTCTGTATGTTGTAAATTCGTTGGCATATACAATATCTGTCATAATATCAAGGTTAAAATATACCTTGGCAACGCTGTTTCCCGAAATGGTATTTTTTACATATCCGCCGTCTCTGGTTACGGATATAACTGCAAATATTTCTGTCTCAAGAAGATTTTCTATAAGACGAGAGGCTTTTCCCAAAGTAAGAATATCCCCTGTTTTGTATGAAAGACCTTTTATAAGTGAAATATCTTTTGCTACATTATAATAACCTGTTACATATCCACCTGTTGCTTCTGCAAGTTCTTCATAACCTAAAAAACGGATAAGGATTACCATTGCTTCGTCAACTGTCATAGTATCGTTCGGTGCAAAAGTGCTGCCTGTTTTCCCCTTTATAAGCCCCATTTTATATAAAGTGTAAATACTGTCCGCCGCATAATAATCAAGGGGTACATCGCTAAACAACTGATAATCTGCCCTCATATTTGCTTTTATTATATTTGAAAGCATAATCGCAAATTCAGCTCTTGTTACATTATGCGAAGTATTTAATTCCTCTCCTTCATATATTCCTAAGGTTTTTAATAAGCCAATATCACCATTTGCCATATTTGTATCTGCAGTAACCGGTAAGACTATTGTTAATGACAGGATAACGGACACTGCTATCATTAGTGAAAGTATTCTTTTCATATTTATAATCATTCCTTTCGCTTTTTTCTTTCTCCTTGCATTGTCATTCTGAGGCTTTGCCGAAGAATCTTTTTTTGCGTTTTATCAAGAGATCCTTCGTTACACTCAGGATGAGATTTTGTTAATCAACAATATTTAAAATATTGTTGATTAACACCGCCGCTTCCGCTCTTGTCATTATTCTCTTAGGCTCATAGTTTCCGTTACCTGTACCTGAGATTATTCCTTTATTCTTTAAGGTATATACTGCTTCTTTTGCGTAATCAGCTATACTTAAATCATCTAAGAATGTTTCTTCGGTAGTAATATTTTCAAGTTTTAATGCTCTTACAATCATTACTGCCATATCTTCTCTTGTTACGCCTTGGCCTAAACCAAAAGTATTTTCACTCATACCCTTTATTATTCCTGCTGATACCGCTTTATTTACAAACGGTGCATACCATTCATTCTGATTAACATCAGTAAAAGAAGGAATCGTACTTTCAGCACTATAAAGAGTATCAATCATTTTTATAAATTCTTCTCTTTTAACACTTCCGCCCGGATTATAACTTTCTTCCGATACGCCATTTACTATTCCCTTGTTTGCAAGATTATTTATTGCATCCTTTGCCCAGTCAAAGCCTGAAAGGTCGGTAAATTTTTCCTGTGGTTTAATTACTTGGGGAGGTATTACCTCTTGGGGAGGTGTTATCTCCTCGGAAGGTTTTGAACCTCCGCCGCCTCCACCCGAAAAACTTATGCCAGGTGTTGGAGGAGGAAGAATAATAACCGGGTTTTCAATATTGTAACGATTTTGCACTTCGCTGTTGAATGCAGCTATAAATGCAGATAAATTTGTATAAGATTTTGCCGAAAGATTACTGTCCACAACTGAAGGATTGTTAAGTCCCAAATAAGTTGTTAAATCAAGAGGTATCTCATTATTTAAATCAGAAATAATCTTTGAAGTCAAAGAATAATTTTCACCTTTATATACTCCGTAAAGTATAACACTTTCACAAAAAGCCGCATTAAATGAAGATGTGGTATTATACATCTTATTTGCAAAACCATCGTCAATATATTTAATTAAATCATCTGAATAATTTTTATCCATAAAGTTATAGAATTTTGCGTTTGCCAAATCCTTTGCAACTTCAGACGCTTTTTTGTTTCCTTTATATAGATCAAACATCTCGTATGCAGTTTCCAAAGCATCGTTTACCGCATTTGAATCAGCGAACTTCTTATCCGAAAGTTCATTTCTCTGACTAATAAGTGAAGTATAAATAAGGTTTTTATCTTCGCTTTCAGTCATAAGATTAAGTTTTTCGGTATCAAGCCCCTGCACTTCTTCAAACTCTGCTATATAACCTGCTATTACAGTAATATCATCTGTGGTATTAAATTCTTTAAATTTTTGCGCAACATAATCAGCACTGTAGTATTTTATACTTTTTTGGTACCATTTGGTGTTCCCGTTCATTTTATATGAAAGTGTATATGTACCGCTTTCTTTAAGTCTGAATACAAAGTTTGCTTTTTTATCCGAAGTATTATGCTGACCCATATATACAAACTTTGAATTTTTATCGGTTAAGATTATATTTGCTGTACCGTCATTCTCATTTTCAATTTCGATGCTCATTTCATCAGTTTCGTCAAGCACCTTGTAAGAAGATAAGGGTTCCAAGTCAGACGGTAATGCTATAAGTTCTTCCTTAGAAGGTTCTCCCTCTCTGTCAAAAAAGTATGCGCCCGAATAATTGGTTTTTCCATCAGTGCCCATAATATACATCTGAACACTATTAACAACCTCTGAAAGTGTTACCTTTACTTCAGCCGAAGTATCAGTAAGTGCTTCCATTTTAACAGGGATTTCATCCGAGTTAATCATTATATTATTTTCGTCAAACTGTGCAACAACAAGGTCATGGGTAGCGTCATTTTCAGTTTCGTTAATATATGTAACATTAAATTTATTTTCCCCTGTCACAATATTTTCTCCTGAAACACGTTCGATATTATAACATAACTGTGTAGCCTCTCTTGTTTTAAAAGATATCTCGTCAGTTATTGTCTGCCCTACCATATTACTTACATTATTAAGGCTTAATTTATATTCTGTTGACGGTTCAAGTTTTTCTGAAAGTGTCACTTTATAAACTTGATTTTCTTCATCAATAAGTTCAATAGTTTTTGGAGTTTTTCCTCCAAAGGTTATATCAGCGGGACTAAGATTGTTTATTGTTGAATTAAAATCTAATGTAAACTCATCAAATTCTGTATTATCGGCATCAAGGATTTCAACACCGAAGGTTTCGGGTGCTTCATATACTTTAAGAT
>JAZOMN010000122.1:0-2790 GCA_045654005.1 Clostridia bacterium | reverse complement strand
GTGATGATAATGAAGTTGAATGGTTATGTTTAAATTGCGGACATATCCATAAAGGAAAAGAAGCACCGAAAAATTGCCCTGTTTGCGACCATAATCAAGGTTATTTTATAAGAAAAGAGTTTTCCCCTTATACTGCTTAGTGCTGTAATACTAAAATCCAAATATAGTTTTAAAACCCGAAGGCCTTAAACCCGGGAAATTTTTCAAGTTTTTTATGTAGAGTTTGTTTAAGTATTACGCATTAAAAAAATCACACCATACTATTTCTATAAAAATATCAAAAAAGTCTTTGATTTTTTCCTTTATTATGATATAATAAATTGGATTGGATATATAAAGGAGTGTATGGTGTGGAAAAATACATAATCACAGGTGGAAAACCATTAAATGGTTCAGTATGTATAAGTGGCGCTAAAAATGCAGCTGTCGCTATAGTTCCTGCTGTCATTTTATCTGATGAGCCTTGTATTATCGAAAATGTCCCTATGATTCAGGACATTGAAGTTCAATTTAAAATTCTTACCGAACTTGGTGCTAAAGTTGAACTGCTTGATAAAAACACGGTTAAAATTGACTGTACAGGTATTTCCACTACAACCTGTTCTTTTGAGTTGACAAGTAAAATGAGAGCCTCATATTATTTTATGGGGGCGCTTTTATCTAAATATAAACATGCAGATATTGCCCTGCCGGGCGGATGTAACTTAGGCGACAGGCCTATGGATTTACATATTAAAGGTTTCGAAGCGTTAGGCGCAAAAGTTGAAACTAAAGGTGGAAGAATTGAAGCTACTGCTTCCGAACTTATTGGAAACAATGTTTTCTTAGATACTGTTTCAGTTGGTGCCACAATGAATATTATTCTTGCATCAGTTAAAGCACAAGGCACTACCACTATCGAAAACGCTGCAAAAGAGCCTCACATTGTTGACCTTGCAAACTTTTTAAATTCTATGGGTGCAAAAATCAAAGGTGCAGGTACTGATATTATAAAAATAAAAGGTGTTGAAAAACTTTCTGGCACAAGATACACTATTATTCCTGACCAGATTGAAGCAGGAACATATATGGTTATGGCTGCCGCAACTAAAGGCGATGTTACTATTCACAATGTTATCCCCAAACATTTAGAGCCAATCAGCGCAAAACTTGAAGAAATGAATGTCGGGGTTGAAGAAGGCGGCGATTATGTAAGAATTTTCTACAAAAAACGTTTTAACAAATCAACAGTTAAAACTATGCCATATCCGGGCTTCCCTACAGATATGCAACCAATTATCACTACACTTTTAGCATTATCAAATGGTACAAGCACTGTTATTGAAACAGTCTGGGATTCGCGATATAAGTATGTCAGCGAACTTAAAAAATTAGGTGCTAAAATCAATGTTAATGGTAATATGGCAGTTATTGAAGGAGTAGAAGGTTTTTCAGGTGCTCCGGTTCTTGCAACAGATTTAAGAGCAGGTGCTGCAATGCTTATCGCAGGGTTATCTGCTGAGGGAAATACTGAAATCAGTGAAATTTATCATATAGACAGAGGCTATGAAAGAGTTGTTGAAAAAATTGAAGGCATCGGCGGAACTATCAGGAGAGTATCAATATAATGGTTAATTTTACCTCTCTATATTCAGGAAGCAGTAAAAATGCATCAGTTTTTACATATAGAAATACAAATATTCTCATTGATTGTGGTGGCTCGTTTAAACAAATAAGAGAGCAGCTTCATAAAATTGATTTGGAAATTTCCGATATTGATGCTTTATTTATAACTCATCCTCATACTGACCATATCAGTGCATTGCCAATGATTATAAATAATACTGATATACCAATTTATTCTTCTTATGGAACACACGAAGAAATTTTTGATAAATCCATAAATATGCCAATGCATAGGCGAATTATCATTCCTGACGAAAAAGAGTTTGAAGTTAAAGACATTAGTGTCTCCTCTTTCAAAACTCCGCATGACACTAAATATTCATTAGGTTTTAATTTTCAGTTTGGCAAAAAAACTGCAAGTTATGCGACTGATATAGGTTATATTTCGAACGACTTTGCTAATTTTTTCAAAGGCAGAGACTTTATGTTCTTTGAATCAAACCACGATGTTGACATGCTTCTTAACAGCAATCGTCCTCAATCTTTAAAACATAGAATTTTAGGAGATAAAGGTCACCTTTCAAATGAAAACTCTGCTTTCTTTTCAAGTTTAATTGCAAAAGACGGCTTAAAAAGACTTATGCTCGGGCATTTAAGCGGCGAAGCAAATACTCCTGAACTTGCATATAAAGTAACAAAAGATAAAATGGAAAGTCAAAACATTAAAATTGATAAAGACCTATTGCTTTATGTAGCAAAACGTGATATGATAACTGAGACGGTTTGCTTTTAAACTTGATTGATGTTACGTAAGGACATAACGGACATCCGTTATCAATTTTTTCAAAACAATTATCTGATTTCATTTTCAGGATAATTTATATTTATATGGAGTGGTATCGAAGTGGAACCGAGCACGACCGCATCCGGTGGATGAAAAAGGGAGTGCGCAAGGGTTGTGCTGTAACACAATGAAAGCAAGTGTGATTTACTCGCACGAAGGTTGAATTGATGTTACGAACGGACATAACGGACATCCGTTATCAATTTTTTCAAATAATTATCTGATTTACTTTTCAGAATAATTTATATTTATATGGAGTGGTATCGAAGTGGACATAACGGACATGACTCGAAATCCCCTCGGTTGCACTGTAACTACACCCTCACAAATGGCTTAACGGT
>JAZOMN010000121.1:0-7686 GCA_045654005.1 Clostridia bacterium | reverse complement strand
TTTTTAAAAATTTATAATATTTTTATATACTTTGAAAAGGAAAATATATGTAATTCCTTTTCTTTGTCAGCATTCAATAATAATCTATGTAAATTAATTTAAAGTGTTACAATTTGACTTTACAAAAAAAATGTGGTTTAATATAGTAAATACAGTTTAAATAAAAGGGTGACAAATATGAATATTTTAATTCTTACCGTAACTGCCGGTCACGGTCATAATCAAACTGCAAAATCTATATATAATTACGCAACAAACAAAGGGCATAATGCGTTGATTCTCGATTCATTGGAATACATTAATCCACTTTTAAAAGATACGGTTAACAAAGCCTATTTATTATCTACATCTATTTCTCCGAAAGCGTATGGAAAACTGTATTCTCTTATTGAAAATAAGGACGCAAGTGACTCTTTGATTTCAGGGCAAAACATTACGACAACGCTTCTTTCTAAAAAAATAATTAAATTTATTAAAGATTTTAAGCCTGATGCAATAATCTGCACTCATGTTTTCTCTGCGATATTTGTATCAGATATTAAAAAAGAAGGAATTGATGCTCTCACTTTCGGTATCGTTACTGATTACACTTTGCATCCATTCTGGAATGAAACAAAAATAGATTATTATGTTATACCTAACGAATATCTTACTTATCAGACAGTTTTAAAAGGAATTCCCGAAGAAAAAATACTTCCGTTCGGGATACCTATTGATTCTAAATTTAATAAAAAACTTGATAAAACATTAGCAAGAGAACTCGTGGGCATAGATAACAAACCTACCATTTTAATGATGAGCGGTTCTATGGGATATGGAAATATGTTTAAGCAACTGGAAGCCATCTGCAACCTGCCTTATGATTTTCAGATAGTAACCATTTGCGGTAACAATAAATCTACAAAGAAGAAGATTGACAGTCATACTTTTTCAAAAAAAGTATATAACATAGGCTTTTCCGACAAAGTAGATATATATATGGATGCGTGTGACATCATTATTACAAAGCCTGGCGGTCTTACTGTTTCTGAAGCACTGGCTAAAAAAATTCCTATGATACTTACAAATCCTATTCCGGGGCATGAAGCAAGAAACAGAGAGTTTTTAACAAATATGGGGGTTGCAATGACAAACTCCAAAACATATCCAATAGAAGAAACAGTTGCACAAATTATGACAAGTCCAAAAAAACTTGAAGCGATGGAAAGTGCTATTGATTTAATAAGAAAACCGGAAGCATCAAAAACTCTTATTGAATTTATAGAAAAAAATAAAAATGATTAACGGAGCAAAAAAAATTATACAAACATTAAATGAAAACGGATATCTTGCCTATATGGTAGGCGGATGCGTAAGGGATATTATAATGGATAATATCCCTTATGATTATGATATAACAACATCTGCAAAACCCGAAGAAATTATAAAAATATTTCCAAAAACTATTCCAACAGGCTTAAAACACGGAACTGTCAGCGTTATTTATGATAATAATATCTATGAAGTTACAACTTTCAGAATAGACGGATTATATACTGATTTCAGAAGACCAAAGGATGTTGTTTTTTCAGATTCTCTTTTTGAAGATGTGAAAAGACGCGATTTTACAATTAATTCAATCGCTTATAACGACAAAGAAGGTTTTATAGATTATTTTAACGGTAAAAATGATATTGAAAATAAAATAATAAGAACTGTTAATGACCCTTATGAAAGATTTAAGGAAGATGCACTTCGAATATTAAGAGGAATAAGATTTTGTGCTAAATTTGATTTTAAAATAGAAGAAAAAACATTTAATGCAATGAAAGATTTAATGCCTCTTATAAACAATATTTCAAAGGAAAGAGTTTATGACGAACTTGAAAAGATGTTTGCCGTCGCTCCATATCATTCAGTCAGATTATTAAAAGAAACCGGTTTTTTTAATACTTTAAATTTTGAAATAAATGATAACACGGAAAGTCTTAAAGAGTTAGAGATTAAAAATTTTGAAACAGTTATTTCAGTTTTAACATATAACATAAATTCGTATGAAAACATTTTAAAAACATTAAAATGCTCAAATAAAACTAAATCTGTCGTTAAAAAAATTCATGCTTCTTTTAATTATTCATTAAACGATAAGGTTTCAATAAAAAAGATGTTAAATGATTTAAAATGTGAAAATATAATAAGTGAAATTCTCCAAGTCCGCAAAGCACTTGGTTTTGAGACTTGTAAAGCCATATCGCTTTACAAAGAAATAGTTGAACAAAATGAATGTTATTTACTTAAAAATTTAAAAATCAACGGAAATGACTTATTAAAAATGAATATTAAGAAAGAAAAAATAAGTTATATGTTAAATTGTTTACTTGACAAGGTAATAGAAGATAATTCAATTAATACAAAAGATAATCTAATTAAAATAATTAATGCCGAATTGTTATAAATCCGGCATTATTTTTTTAAAGAAATCTATTGTTGATATTCCTGATGGTCTGTTATATCTTTTTAGCATATATAAACATTCTTTATCTTTTTCTCTGATTACATTTATCCCCTCTTCGCAGGATAAACTTGCCATAAAACCAACATCTTTTATAACATCATAAGAATTTTCAACTGCTTTTCCAAAAGGATAAGTAAATGTCAGAGCATCCTTACCTGTTATATCTTTTATTTTTTTATTAAGTTTTTCTAAATCTCCTTTTATAATTTTAGAATATTCCTCTTTGGTCTCCCCTTTAATACTGCCTATCCCCATTCTTTTATCAGTTGAATGAAAATTATATGTATGATTTGCTATTTCAACAAGACCCGAATCACTTAATTCTTTTATATCGTCCCACTTTAAATATGAATATGCGACATTTCTGTCTTTAGTATTTGTTGCAGTATCAGAATATTCTCCTACAACCGATATAACAATTTTTTCATTATACTTATTTATAATAGGAAAAATATAATGATGGTTGCTTAAATGCCCGTCATCAAAAGTTATCACAGCGCACTTTTCCGGTAATTCTTTGTCATAATAAACATAATCTATCAAATCCTTTATAAAAACTGTTGTATATCCGTTTTCTTTTAAATAAATTAAATCTTCTTCAAACTGAGTTGGAGAGACAACATATTTTCCGTGATAGGAACTATCTTTTAAAATATGATGATACATTAAAATTAAAACTTCTTTTTTGTCATTCTTTTTAGCACCCGCAAAAGCAATTACAGAAATTAAAACGGTTAGCACAACTATACTAACCGTTACAATTTTTCTTCTGATTTTAAAGGCTTTAATATACATAATAAAACTCCTTTTAGGTTTATTACAGTATATTATTTTTCTTAAAAAATTATGATAAAATATCACACTGCTCGATCATCATAAGAAGCGCTCTTGGTAAATGGAACGAGTCTTTAACAGGACTACCAAGGTTTACTCAACTCTTATAGACTTAATAACAACATCGCATAATGGTTTGTCAGAAAAATTAACTTTTTCTCTTGCGATTTTATCAACAACTTCCATTCCCTCGGTAACTTTACCGAAAGCGGCATACTGACCATCAAGATGCGGAGCATCATTATGCATAATAAAGAATTGAGAACCTGCAGAGTCAAAATCAAATGCACGAGCCATTGAAATAACCCCTCTTGTATGTTTCAAGTTATTCTCTACACCGTTTGCCGAAAATTCGCCTTTTATATGATAACCCGGTCCGCCTGTTCCTCTGCCTTCAGGACAACCTCCCTGAATCATAAAGCCTTCAATAACTCTATGGAAAATAAGACCGTCATAAAATGAAGAATTTGCAAGATGTTTAAAATTAGAAACTGAAATTGGTGCAATATCAGGATAAAGTTCAAGTTCTATTACTTCTTCATTATCTAATGTTATTTTACAATTTAATTTTTCTTTACTGTCAATAATTTCAAATGGATAATTCATAATTTTCTCCTAGCCGTCGGAAAGTTATCCGAACTCGTTTTTAAATTTTTGTTATAATTTCGTTAAAAGCCATGGAAATATCGCATATTACCTTCACCTTTTGCCTCATTCTATCGAAAAATTTCCTAATTTGAAAATTCTTCGAACCTGTAACACTTTAAAATCGAGGTTTTTCTAGGCGGAAGATTGCGATAATACGAGGTATATCGTAATCGACAACAACGAAAAAGCCGATTTTTAAGTGTTAGAGGCGGGTTTGGATAGCTCTCCGAAGGCTATTTCACCATAATGGTTTTAATTTTAATATCTTTTAATGGTTTATCGTTAGCATCAGTTTCAGAGGTCGCAATTTCGTCAACAACTTCAATTCCTTCGGTTACTCTTCCGAAAGCAGCATACTGACCGTCAAGATGCGGTGCATCGTTATGCATAATAAAGAACTGAGAACCTGCAGAATCATTGGCACTTGAGCGAGCCATTGAGATAACACCTCTTGTATGTTCTAAATTGTTTTCCACACCGTTTGCTAAAAATTCGCCTTTAATTCTGTAATTCGGTCCGCCGTTTCCAATACCGTTAGGACAGCCGCCCTGAATCATAAATCCTTCGATAACTCTGTGGAAAATAAGACCGTCGTAGAATTTTTCGTCTGCAAGATATTTAAAATTGGAAACAGTAATCGGTGCAATTTCAGGGTATAAGTCAAGTTTAATTGTTTTACCGTTATCTAATATAATTTCCGCTTCAATTATATCTTTTGACTCTATTATTTCAAATGGATATTTAAGTGTTTGTTCATTGTTACTTAAATTATTACCGTCAGTTGAGGTTTGTTCAACTTTTGCACAACCTGATAAAAGAACTGTTAAAATAAGAGTAAATATAAGTAATTTAATTTTCATAACTGTTACCTCCCCGTACTTCCGTAGCCGCCAAGTCTTTCGCCCTCGGCGTCATCATTATCTGCAATTAAATATTTCTGGAATATTCCCTGACCGATTTTTTCACCTTTTTTTATTGTTATATCAAAAGGATAAAAATTATAGAATGCAAACATAATATGCCCGTCATTATCAGGATTTTCAAAATAATCGCTATCAATAACACCAACTGAATTTGCAAGTACCATTCCTTTTTTCATAGGATTGGAAGACCTGTTATAAATATATAACACTTCATCAGAAGGCATATATGCTTTTATTCCTGTTTTGATAAGTGTTGGTTTTAAGGGCGATTCTTCCTTATTTGTTATCGCTTTTAAAGCCTTTTTAAATATTGATTCTATAACTACATCTTCTGATGCTGAAAAATCGTAACCTGCACTGTTTTTAGTGCTTCTTTTAGGTAATGTAATATTGTCATTCTCAAAACCTTTACATACCATAAATCCTCTTGTTCTCATATTAACCTCCTACATACATTTTGACCAACCGCAAACACACTGTACGCATCCTGCTTCGTGACGAAGCTGTTCTCCACATTCAGGGCAATGAGTCATTGTGTTTATATCGTCAGAAAGATTAAAGGCAACCTGGTCAACATCTTCTTTTTCTTCCTTACCTTTAAATCCTCCTACGAATAATTCTGTAGTATATTCTTCTTTTAGTGCTTTTGCAATAATATCAGGACAGGAAATTCCGTCTAAATATTCCCCTTTTGTTTTATATCTTACACAAGCAGGGCAAGTAATATTTTTTAACTGGTCAATTATTTCGTCAACCAGAACTCCGCTTCTTAAACATAAGGATATCATTCTGTTAAGTCCGTCAATATTTGATTTGCAAATACCGTTTTTAGAGGTATTAACAAAAGATTCAACTATATTTCCTGACTTATCTCTGTTAATAGTAACATATAAATTACCGCAGGCAGTTTTATACTTTGTTGTTGTACCGTAAGTTTTACCAAGCGCTGCTCTGCTTATAGGTTTAACTGAGTCAAACACAAAATTTTCTTCCACTTTTGATGTTGGTGCAGTGTTAAGAAGCACACCTGTTCTTCTGCAGTTATCTCTGAATATTGTTACCCCTTTAAGACCTTTTTCCCATGCTTTTACATATAAATCGAAAACGTCAGCAGTAGTAAAGTTTTCAGGAACATTAACAGTTGAACTGATTGAAGCGTCTATATGTTTTTGCCATATTGACTGCATATTTATTCTTTCTTTATAATCTAAAGTCATTGCAGTAACAATATAGTTTGGCAAATCTTCTTCATCTTTCAAATCCTTTGCTTCCATAAGCGAAGAAACAATCGGTGTATAAACTTTATAGAATCTGTCTTCACCGTGTAAAGATTCAGTTTTTCTTACATAAGAGATGTTATAAATAGGCTCTATACCTCCGCTGATTCCAAGCATTGTTGAAATAGTGCCTGTTGGTGCAATCGTAAGAAGCTGACTGTTTCTTAAGCCGTTTTCTTTAACTGCCTTTTTTGTTGATTTGGATGTATTTGCAATAAAGTACGGAGAACTCATAACAGCATCTTCATCATACATTGGGTATGTTCCGTATTTTTTAGCAAGTTTTGAACTTGTAAGTATAGCACGGTCAGCCATAACAAAACCAATTTTATCGCATATTTCAAGTGCAGATTCGCTTCCGTATTTTATACCAAGTTTAATAAGGCAATCGCCAAGTCCCATTATTCCAAGACCAATCTGACGCCAGTTGTTAACACTTTCTCTTTGCTCTTTCAAAGGATGAAGAGGCAATCCTTCTTCCAATACTTCATTTAAATATATAACCGCTTCTTCCACTGCATCGGAAAATCCGTCAAAGTCAAACTCTGAATTTGCTTCAAACTCATTTTCAACAAATGCTGAAAGATTCAAACTTCCAAGCAAACAACTTCCGCCTGCCGGCAATGGCTCTTCTGCACATGGATTAACTCCTGCGAACTTAAATCTGTCATCTTCGCTAAGTAAGTTCCAGTTTTCAATTCTATCCCAGAAAAGTGCACCTGGTTCAGCCATATCCCAGTTATTATATACTAATTTATTAAACAAATCTCTTGCTTTAACTTTCTTTTCAATAAGTTCGCCTGTTTCTTCTCTTTTAAAAGATAAAGTCCAGTAATCATCAGTTTTAACCGCTTCCATAAAACCATCAGTTATTCTTATTGAAATATTTGCTTTTGTAACTTTTTCAAGGTCATTTTTTATATCAATAAACGCTTCTATATCAGGATGGGAACAATCAAGAGAAATCATAAGCGCCCCTCTTCTTCCTGACTGACCGATAAGTTCGGTAACCAAAGAATAAAGGTTCATAAATGAAACTCCACCTGTAGTTTCCTTTGCTGCATTATTTATTTTAGCACCTGCAGGAGACAGTTTTGATATATCAATTCCGCATCCTCCACCGTAAGAGTATGTTCTTGCAAGTTTTGATGCACATTCAAATATGCTTTCTATATTATCTTCGGGAGGTGTAATAACATAACAGTTTGAATAGGTAATTTTTCTGTTATCTTTATTAAGACCTCTGCTTGCAATAATTCTTCCTCCAGGTAAGAATTTTTTCTCTAATATATATTCTTTGATTTTTTTATTTCCTCCGCTGATACGTTCAAAAAAATCGTCAAAGCTTTCTCCTTCATGCTGATATTTTTTATACCATATATCTCTTTGCAGGTCGGTTTTAAACCAGTTTTCTAATGTATAGTTTCCCATTTCTAAGTTCCTTTCTATATGTAGATGTGTTGATACACAATATATGTGACATTCTATCAAATTATACAATATTTTTTCA
>JAZOMN010000120.1:0-2963 GCA_045654005.1 Clostridia bacterium | reverse complement strand
TAGGAATTTTGTTTGGCGACAAGTCGCAGTAATGTCTTTTTTATGCGTCTGCTTCGGTAGGCGGTTTTTTTAATGTGTTTTGCTATGCTAAGCTATTGTTGACTTTAAATAGGGGGGGATGGTATAATATAAGTAATAAGTAACTGGTGACATTTTCATATATGACACTAAAGGAGGAGACTAAATATGAAAAAAATCCTTATTATACTTTTAATAACTTTACTTTTATTTTCTTTGGTTGGTTGTCAAACAAAACATAATAGCAGTGTTGTATATACTGTTGGTTTTTACAATTTGTTTGGAGAAGATATTGATGTTGTTACTAAAAGCACTGATTTTAGAGATGTAAAGGGAGTTACAGAAGGTAAGCAAACTACATATACTTTTGCTTGCAATGAAAATAGCGAAAGTATTACCGAAAAACAGTTAGTTTTTTACAATGATATTCTAACGGCTGAAAAAGTTAAATTTTCTAATTTGGAAAAAGCCTATTTATTTGCTAAAGAATATCGAAAAGACTTTGAAGAAAATTATGGTAAAAAAGATACATATCCAAATATGTCTTCCCCATATTCAGGATATTTAGATGATATATCAAGTATTAAAGAAATTAAAAAACCTTGTAATTATTATGAAGATTATACGGTTGAAGTTTCTGAGAAAAAGACTAACGAGCCTTGGCTTCATATAGATAAAGCACAAAAAATGCTTGGTGATATAAAATATTCGCGTATAGACTTAAGACTGGAGTTGCAAGTCCTTTCAGACGACTTGGCGTATGTATCTGTAAAATATATGGTAGTAAGATAATTGATAAATAAAGAAAAACGCAATATCCGACATTTACAAACGAAAAAAGAAAGGAAAATGACTGTGAAAAAATTATTTGTATGTTTTTTAATTGTACTGTACATATTTAACTTAACCGCTTTTTGCGAGGATACTAAAATATATACTTTCCCGGGAGAAAGGGTTGTGTTTGACTTTTCCTTTTCGGATAATGAAGATGTTATAACATCGGATTTTTATATTAAGCCAACGGGACCTGCAAAGTTACAGATTAATTTTAAAAATTCTGACGAAAGATTTACTGTTAATTTTAAGATTATAAACAAACTGACAAAGGATATTATATATAACAGTGTCATGAGCTTTATATCAAGGGGAGATGAAGATGCATATCAGTTTATTGAAATTTACCCTACACAATTAAAAACAAATGACGAATATTATATAGAAATATCAGAGCCTTCTTTAAAGAATGCAAAGGGTAAAATTGAAATAATAGGGAGTATTGAAATGCTTTCCGAAATAGGTAAACTTCGTAATCTTGGAATTGCCAATGATGTAGGAGAAGGCCCTTATCAACCGGTTAAAAGAGGGGAGATGGCAAAACTTATTGCTCAAACTCTTAAAATGACATCTGCCTCGGCTTCCTACTTGCCTGAATTTTCTGATGTAGCAAAGGATAATCCAAATTATAACTATATTGGCTTAATAGAAAAAAAGGGTATAGCAGATGGATATGGAAATGGTATATTTAAGCCGGAGGAAAATATTACATATTACGAAGCAGTTAAAATGATTGTTTGTATGTTAGGTTATAAGCCTGAAGCAGAGGCAAAAGGATATCCGGAGGGGTATTTGCAAACTGCAAACAAAATAGGAATTATACTTTACCCCGGTGCAGAAGACAGAGTTATAAATCTTGATGATATTTCAAAAATTTTATATAAGGCAATTGATACACCTCTGATGCTTCAGGTTGGCTTTGGAGCTGAATCTCAATATGAAATAGCAGACGGTGTAAATAATAAGCTTATGACCATAAGAAATACATATCTTGCAACCGAATAATATTATTCTTAAAATTAACATAAGAGGCGGAATATGAAAAAAATATTAATTGCATTAACAGCTTTGTTAATACTTGTTTCGACGTTTGTTATTGACTATATAAGACCAAAGAGCAATGAGTCTATTGGGTACTTGACACCGAACGGTGATTATATCGAGCCTGCTTCAATAACACCGCAAAAAGCAATAGAAAATTCTAAAAACATGCTTGATGAAAAAATTATCGAAACAATTACAAATTATGATAATCCAAAGGTTCAAGAGGTAGTAGCCAATGAGCAACTATCAATATTTTATTTTGACAAAAGCGTTAAAGACGGGAGACTGTTGTATAGGATTACTTTTAATACCGTTCATGACGGGCTTTTGGGGCCGGTGGTTTTTTATGTGGATACATTAAGCGGTAATGTAGTAGGTGCAGAATATAGGGGATAAATAAATGGTATATTTGAGAAATTCCTCAAATATACCATTTTAAATTATTGCGGATTAACACAAAAGGTTCTTAAGAAATACTCGAACTTTAGTTCGTTAGAATTTCGTAAGGTTCTTATTCATAATTCCTAATTTATAAAAATTTACTTTTTCTCAATAACACATACCGCCATTTTAACAAACATTTCTTTTAGGACAGGTAATTTTGCAAAAGGTGCTAAAATGTTTCTAAGTGGCATTTCTTTATAGTAACTTGGTGTTATATCAAGAGTTTTAAGTATTTTTTTAAACCTTTTAATTGTCATTTTATTTATATATGAAAAATATTCTTTTCCATTTTCGTCTTTTGAAATTCTGAAATTTATTCTTGATTTTCCGTCAGGTAAATCTTTTACAAGTTCTTTATAATCTCTTATTAAAGTTTTCTCATTAAAGAAAAGATGCACCCAGGGGATAAATATTGCATCGCTAAGATGCGCACCGAATGGATGGTTATACGGAGGGAAGTTTATATAAACTTTACCACCTTTTTTTAATACTCTTAAAACCTCTTTTAAAACTTCTTTGGGTTCTCCGACATGTTCCATAGCATCGTTCATAATAATTGTGTCAAACGAGTTGTCAGGATACGGAAGACTTTTTGCAACGGCACAAATAAAAGTAAATTGGCT
>JAZOMN010000119.1:0-7045 GCA_045654005.1 Clostridia bacterium | reverse complement strand
TAATAGCAGTTCCTGGAAAACTTGTTATTATAGTTGTCAAATAGGGTTTGATATGAAAGTAATGGGACTTGACTTGGGCGACGCGCGAACAGGCGTTGCCCTGTCAGATGAACTTAAATTTCTTGCTCAGTCGTATGGTACATTATATAATAAAGATAAAGAAGATTTAATAAATCAACTTGAACCTATAATTAAGAATAACAATGTTGAAACAGTTGTTATAGGTCTTCCTAAAAATATGAATGGTACAATCGGCGAGAGAGGCGAACTTGCAAAAGAATTTTCAAAATTAATAGAAGAAAAATTTAGTGTTAAAACAGTTTTGTGGGACGAAAGGCTTACAACAGTCAGCGCACACAGAATGTTATCAGAAGCGAATGTTCGTGGCAAAAAAAGAAAAAAGGTAGTTGATACAGTGAGTGCTGTATTTATACTGCAATCTTATCTTGATAGTTTATAAATTTTAAAAAAATAACTGCACCAAAAGGTGTAAGGAGGTTTTATTATGGCAGAATACAATGAAGAAATCAATGTAGTAACATTATATGACGAGAACGAAAACGCACAGGATTATGAAATAGTTGATGTGTTTGAGCTTAATGATAATGTTTACGCAGCAGTTACACCATTTCAGGACGAATATGACGAAAATATTCCTCTTGAAGTTACAATGCTAAAAGTTACAGAAGTTGACGGCGAAGAAATCTTCTCGATTTTAGAAACAGAGGAAGAAGAACTTGAAGCTTATAACGAACTTTTAAGACGCGAAGAAGAATATAGCGATGACTAATTAAAAAAATGATTTTTAAAAAATACGGCTAAAAAATTTTTAGCCGTATTTTTTTTATTTATTTAGTAAAGACTTAAAATAGAATAAAAAAAGAAAGGATTAAAATTATGAAAAAGAAAATTATATCAATTATAATGTTAGTTATTTTATGTACCACTATTATAGGGTGCAGTGCAGTGGAAGATAATCTTCCCAAAATAGGTGTTGCAATTTATAAGTATGATGATACTTATATCTCAACAGTAAAAAATTCTCTTATTAAAGAAGCGCAAAGTACAGCCCAACTTTTACTTAATGACGGTAAAGGCGACCAGGGAACACAAAATGACCAGATAGATTTGCTTATTGAAAAAGGTGTTGATGTGTTGCTCGTTAATATAGTTGACGTTGGTGCGGCGCAAACTATCGTAAATAAGGCGAAAAATGCGGATATTCCGATTGTTTTCTTTAACAGAGAACCGGCACTTGAAGTTTTAAAATCTTATGACAAAGCAAGATTTATAGGTACTAACGCAAAAGACGCAGGTGTAATTCAAGGCGAAATTATTGCAAACATCTGGAAAGATGATGTCTTTGATAAAAATAAAGACGGAGTTATGCAGTATGTAATGTTTAAAGGCGAACCTGATAACCCTGAAGCAGTAGCAAGAACTGAATGGTCAATAAAAAGAGCACAGGAACTTGGTGTTAAAACTGAAGAACTTGGACTTCAGGTTGCAAACTGGGATACAGAACTTGCAAACAGAGCAATGGAAGCGTGGATTTCAAAATTCGGAGATAAAATAGAATTTGTTGTAGCCAATAATGACGGAATGGCTCAAGGTGCAATTTCAGCGCTTCAGGCAGCAAACTATAACAAAGGCGATAAATCCAGATTTATTCCTGTAGTTGGTGTTGACGCAACTGACGCGGCAAAAGAACTGATAAGTAAAGAATATATGTCAGGAACAGTAGTTCAGGACGGAGAAGAAATGGGAAAAGTTCTTTTCAGATCTGCAATGAATTTATACGAAGGTAAAGATATAATCGAAGGAACAGACTATAAGTATGACGATACGGGAGTATCAGTAAGAATTCCTTATAAACCATATACTTCAGACATGGGAGAAGTACCCGGACCCGCCTCTAACACTTAAAAAACAGCTTTTTTAGTGTTGTCGCTTCCGATATGCGATGTTTCCAAGGCTTTTAACGAAATTATATCAAAAATTTACAATTAAAAAACGAGCTCGGATAACTTTCCGACGGCTAACTATGTAATGCGTGGTGAAATAATTTGAACAGTAATGATTATATCTTAAGAATGATTGATATAACCAAAAAATTTCCGGGTGTTGTGGCACTGGATAAAGCAAAGTTAGAGGTAAGACCTGCAACCGTTCACTCTCTTATGGGGGAGAACGGTGCAGGAAAATCTACTTTGATGAAATGCTTGTTCGGGGTGTATATTGAAGATAGCGGAAATATTTATATTTCGGGTGAAAAGGTAAATTTTAAAAATTCCAAACAAGCACTTGAAAACGGAGTTGCAATGGTGCATCAGGAACTTAATCAGGTTTTAGAGCAAACTGTAATGGATAATATCTGGCTCGGAAGATTTCCTACAGCCTATGGAATAATAAATAAAAAGAAAATGTATGAAGATACTAAGAATGTTTTTAAAGAACTTAATTTAAATATCAAACCTGATGAAAAAATCTCAAAATTATCCGTTTCTCAAAGGCAAATGATAGAAATTGCAAAAGCATATTCTTATAATGCAAAAATACTTGTGCTTGACGAGCCGACCTCTTCTTTAACTGAAGAAGAGGTAAAAAAACTCTTCGAAATAATTGATAAATTAAAGAAGAAAGGTTGCGGAATAATTTATATATCTCATAAAATGGAAGAAATTTTACAAATTTCTGATGATGTAACAATAATGAGAGACGGTAAATGGATAGCAACCGAAAAAGCAGAAAATTTAGATATAGATAAAATTATAAAACTTATGGTGGGAAGGGATATGACCCATCGTTTCCCCGATAAGATAAATAAACCAAAAGATGTAATTTTGGATGTAAAAAATCTTGCCTCTTTTTATGCGCCGGGAATAAGTGATGTAAGTTTTGACTTAAGAAAAGGTGAAATATTAGGCGTTGCAGGGCTTGTAGGGTCAGGAAGAACTGAACTTTTAGAAACAATATTTGGTGTGAAAAAGAAAAAAAGTGGAGATATAACTCTTCATTCAAGAAAAATTATAAATTCTAATCCAAGACAGGCTATAAGAAACGGCTTTGCACTTCTTACCGAAGAAAGAAGAAGTACAGGTATCTTCGGAGGGCTTAGTATAAAATTCAATTCTGTCATTTCCAATATAAAAGGGTACAGTAAAGCAGGTGTCCTTAATAATAAGAAAATGGAAAAAGATACAAAATGGGTAATTGACAGTATGAATGTTAAAACTCCAAGCCAGAAAACGCATATAAAAACATTGTCGGGCGGAAATCAGCAAAAAGTAATTTTAGGAAGATGGTTACTGACTGATCCCGAAATACTTATGCTTGACGAACCGACAAGAGGGATTGATGTCGGTGCAAAGTTTGAAATATATCAACTTATTTTAGAACTGGCGTCCCGTGATAAAGCTGTAATTATGGTTTCTTCTGAAATGACCGAACTGTTAGGAATATGTGACAGAATAATGGTTATGTCAAACGGAAAGATGGCAGGAATTTTAGAAAATGACGAAAATATAACTCAGGAAGAAATTTTGAAACTTGCATCAAAGTATTTATAGGAGGTGATATTTGTGAAAAGAAAAATAAGCGATGTCCTTTTGGATTATTCATTATATATTGTTTTAGGAGTAATGATTATAGCAGTAATAATTCACGACCCGACATTTATTTCCTTTAAAAATATAACAAATATATTAAGTCAGGCATCAACAAGAGGAATTTTAGCGTTAGGTGTTGCAGGTCTTATTGTTCTTCAGGGAACAGACCTTTCTGCAGGTCGTATTTTAGGGCTTACTGCAATCATATCTGCATCACTTTTGCAATCAGTAAATTATGCATCAAGAATGTACCCGTCTTTACCTGCACTTCCTCTTTTTCTACCACTTATTATAGCAGTTATAGTAGGTGCAATATTCGGTGCAATTAACGGATTTGGTGTAAGTAAACTGCATCTTCATGCATTTATTGTAACACTTGGTACTCAACTTATTGCTTATGGTTTATCTGCGATTTATATAGACCGACCTCCGCTTGGTGCTCAACCTATAGCAAACTTTGATGAAAGATATGTAGAATTTGTAACAGGATATTTTAAAATAGGAAATCTTGAACTACCTTACCTTGTCTTTTACCTTGCAATAATCGCGGTTATAATGTGGTTTGTATGGAATAAAACAACTTTAGGGAAAAATATGTTTGCAATAGGCGGTAATCCCGAAGCGGCAGCAGTTTCAGGGGTAAACTTATTTAAAAATATAATGATAATATATATCATTTCAGGAGTTCTTTACGGTATCGCAGGATTTTTAGAAGCAGGAAGAGTTGGTTCTGCAACAAGTAATACCGGTATAAACTATGAACTTGATGCAATAAGTGCCTGTGTTGTAGGCGGCGTGTCTTTCTCAGGCGGTGTGGGTACTATACCGGGCGTAATAATCGGTACAATTATTTTGCAGTTTATAAATTACGGACTGAATTTCGTAGGAATAAGCCCATATTATCAGTATATAATTAAAGGTCTTATTATAATTCTTGCAGTTTCTATTGACGTAAGAAAATATTTAGTAAAAAAATAAAGCCGTCAGGCTTTATTTTTTTTGACTTTTATAATATAATTACTTATAAGAATATATCAGGAGGTATATGATATGATAAAAGACGGAATAAATAAAGAGGAAAGAATTACATCTTTTTTAATGCTTGGTCAGTCCAATATGGCAGGCAGAGGAGAGTTTTCCGATGTTGAACCTATTGATAACGAAAAATGCTTTATGCTAAGAATGGGAAGATGGCAAAAAATGAGTGAACCAATAAATCCTGACAGAGCAATCTGGGGAATAAGGTTTCACAGCGGTATAAGTCTAGGTGCAAGTTTTGCCGATTCTTTTTCTAAAGAATTTAACTGCCCTGTAGGTCTTATTCCTTGTGCAGACGGTGGAACGACTTTGTCCCAGTGGATGCCCGGCGAAATTCTTTTTGACCATGCAGTTATGATGGCACGCCTTGCAAAAAGAATTTCTGATATCGGAGGAATTTTGTGGCATCAGGGAGAAAGTGACTGTATAAATTTAGATACAAATAGATATAAATCTGACTTTATTAAAATGATTACAAAAATGAGAGAAGAATTAGAAGATGAAAATCTTCCTGTTATCATAGGCGAACTTTCTTGCAATATCTCTTTAGAATGGGTAGATGAGGGAAGTGTCAATAAACTTAATAATACCTTTTATGAAATATCAAAAGAAATTAAAAACTGTACTGTCGTTTCTTCTTTAGACATAACATTAAAAGAAGATAGACTTCATTTTGATGCCAAAGGTTTAAGAGAATTCGGGATAAGATATTTTAATAAATATAAAGAATTGGGGGTATTTAATGGTTAAGAAAATTATTTTATGGATACTTTGTATTTTCTGGGCAATAATGATTTTTGCATTTTCTTCTGAGTCTGCTGAAATGTCAAATAAAACAAGTATAGGCTTTACAGAAAGTATTATTACAATACTAATAAAAGCAGATATAATTGATATACCCGTTTCTTCTATAGGCGAAGATGCGTTTATACATAATCTTTCAGAGCAAATAAATCACTATATAAGAAAACTTGCACATTTTTCAGCATATCTGTTATTGGGTGTTTTAGTATATAACCTTTCGCTTTGCTATTTTAATAATAAAAAATCAGTAGTTTTAACCCTTGTTGTATGCCTGTTATACGCAATAAGCGACGAAATTCATCAAATTTTTGTCCCGGGCAGAGCAGGGCAGATAAGAGATGTCTTAATTGACTTTTCAGGCGGAGTAACAGGAATTATTATTTTTTGGTTAATCGGAAGAATAAAAATACATAAATCAAAATCGTAGAGAAAGGTTTTCATACTCTGTCAGAAAAATATAAAAAAACTTGGAGATTTTTCTCCAAGTTTTTTATATTATAAATAAATTAAACTGTTAAAATTTCTTTTTCTTTATCTTTTGCAATGTCTTCTATAGTTTTAACATATTTATCAGTAATTTTCTGGATTTTATCTTCTGCTTCTTTTACATCGTCTTCAGTGATTTTGTTATCTTTTTTAAGAGCCTTGATTTTGTCAATTCCGTCTCTTCTTATGTTTCTTACTGATACTTTAGAGTTTTCAGCAATTTTTGAAACATCTTTAACAAGTGCTTTTCTTCTTTCTTCTGTAAGAGGTGGGAAACTAAGTCTTATAACTTTTCCGTCATTAGTAGGATTGATACCGATGTCAGATTTTTGGATTTCTTTTTCGATTTCTTTTAAAACTGAAGCATCCCATGGTTGAATAAGTAAAGTTCTTGCTTCAGGTACTGATACATTACCAAGTTGATTTATAGGAGTAGGAGTACCGTAATATTCAACCTTTATTTTATCTAAGATAGCAGGATTTGCTCTTCCTGCACGGATTGATGCATATTCATTATTAAGTGCATCAATTGATTTTTGCATTTTAACTTCAATATTTGCAATTGTTTCTTTCATAGTAATCTATATCCTTTCAATAAAATTATTCACCAACATAAGTTCCGATTTTTTCGCCTTTTACAACTTTTATTATATTTTCAGGAATATCCAGACCGAATACTTCGATTGGAATATTGTTATCCATACATAGCGAAATAGCAGTTGAGTCCATAACTTTCAGACCTTTGTTAAGAACATCAATATATTTAATTGAGTCAAACTTAATTGCACTTTTATCTATATTAGGATCTGCTGTATATACACCGTCAACATTTTTAGCAAGTAATATAACATCTGCATCTATTTCAGCTGCTCTTAAAGATGCGGCTGTATCGGTAGAGAAGAATGGGTTACCTGTTCCGCAACCGAAAACAACAACTCTTCCTTTTTCCAAATGTCTTATCGCTTTGTTTCTTATATAAGGTTCTGCAATTTGCTTCATTTCAATACCTGTCTGAACTCTTGTAGGAACACCTAAAGATTCCAGAGTATCAAGTATAGCAAGAGCATTTATTGTTGTAGCAAGCATTCCCATATGGTCAGCTCTTGTTC